>JBBQAB010000612.1:0-4777 GCA_038198385.1 Propionibacteriales bacterium | reverse complement strand
GAGACCGCCCCTGTTGCCCGGTCCGAGACCGCCCCTGTTGCCCGGTCCGAGACCGCCCCTGTTGCCCGGTCCGAGGTGCTCACCGACCAGGCCCCCGTCCGTGACGTGGAGGTCCCGTTGGACCAGGTCCGCGCCGGCCGTCGTCTGGTCGTCCTCGACGACGACCCGACCGGGACCCAGAGCATCGCGAACCTGCCCGTCCTGACCAGCTGGTCGGTGGCGGACCTGCGCTGGGCCCTGCAGCAGCCGACCACCGCCTTCTTCGTCCTCACCAACACCCGCAGTTTGTCGGAGGCCGACGCGGCGGAGCGCAACCGGGAGATCGTCACCGCTCTCGACGAGGCGGCGAGCCTCGAGCAGGTCCCCTACGTGCTGGCCAGCCGCAGCGACTCCACGCTGCGCGGCTGGTTCCCGCTGGAGACCGACGTGCTCGCCGCCGAGCTGAAGACCCGCGGGGTCGAGGTTGACGGGGTGCTGGTCTGCCCGGCCTACATCGAGCCCGGTCGGGTGACCGTGGACTCGGTGCACTGGACCCGGACGGCGGCCGGGATGATCCCCGTCGCCGACAGCGAGTTCGCCCGCGACGCCAGCTTCGGCTACGCCTCCTCCGATCTTCGCGACTGGGTGGCCGAGAAGACCGGCGGTCGGGTGCGGCGCGAGGACGTGGCCGCGATCACCCTGCGTGACATCCGCGAGGGTGGCCCGGAGCGGGTCGCAGCGATCCTGACCGGTCTGAGCTCCGCGCAGCCGGTGGTCGTCGACGCCGCCGAGGACGCCGACCTCCGGGTGGTGTCGGTGGCCCTGCTGCAGGCCGAGGCGGCCGGTTCGACCTTCCTCTACCGGACCGGGCCGTCCTTCGTCCGGGCCCGCTGCGGACAACGGGCCACCCCGCCGCTGGACGCGGCCCGGCTGCGCAAGGTGGCCGCAGAGCAGCCGCGGGCCGACGGGGACACCCGCCCCGACGCCGCCCGCGGACTCATCGCCGTGGGCTCGCACGTGGGGCTGACCACGCGTCAGCTCGACCGGCTGCGGGCGACCACCCCCATCACCGAGCTCGAGCTCGACGTGCCGACCCTGCTCCGGCCCGAGGCGTACGCCGGACACGTCAGCGAGATCGCCGCCCGCGCGGCGGCCGCCCTCACCGACGGCGGGGGCACCGGCCCCGGAGAGGTGGGTACGGCAGAGGCCGGGGACGTCGTCATCCGCACCAGCCGCGCCCTGGTCACCGGGTCGGACGCCGTCGACAGCCTGACCATCGCCCGAACGGTCAGCGCCGCGCTGGTGGCCACGGTCCGCGAGGTCGTCAGCCAGGTGCGGCCCTCGTTCGTGCTGGCCAAGGGCGGCATCACCTCCTCCGACACCGCCACCGAGGGTCTGGGCATCCGGCGCGCCTGGTCGCGCGGCACCATGCTCCCGGGCATCGTCTCGCTGTGGGAGCCGGTCGCCGGGCCCGCCCAGGGCATCCCCTACATCGTCTTCGCGGGCAACGTCGGCGACGACGACGCCCTGGCCACTGTGGTCGACACCCTCCGCCAGGCCTGACCCGTACGCCCCCTGCTGGATCCCGCACCTGCACCCGGAAGAGAGCACGCCATGACCGACCACCTCCCGCACGTCGCCGTGATCGGCCTGGGCGCCATGGGTCTGCCCATGGCCACCCACCTCGCCCAGACCTTCCCGGTCACCGGATTCGACCCGTTCGCGCCGCGTCGCGAGCTCGCCGCCGGGAGCGGCATCGGAGCCGAGGCCACCCCCGGCGGCGCCTGCGTCAAGGCCGATGTGGCCCTGCTTGCGGTCCGCGACCACGCCCAGGCCGAGACGGCCCTCTTCGGCGAGGACGGCGTCCTGAGCACGCTCCGACCCGGTGCGCCGGTCATCCTGACCAGCACCGTTGGCCCGGAGGCCGCCCGCGCACTCGCCGCCCAGCTGGAAGCCGCGGGCCACGCCCTGGTGGATGCACCGATCAGCGGCGGGCCCGTACGCGCAGGCCAGGGCGACCTGCTCGTCGTGGTCGGCGCCGACGACGAGGCGCTGGCCGCCGTCCGTCCGGTGCTGGACGCGCTCGCCTCGACCCTGACCATCGTGGGCAGCCGGCCCGGCGACGGGCAGGCCCTCAAGACCATCAACCAGCTGCTGGCCGGGGTCCATATCGCCGCCGCGGCCGAAGCCGTCGCCCTGGCCCGCGGCCTGGGTCTGGACCCGACCGTGGTCATCGACGCCCTGTCCCAGGGGGCGGCCGGGTCGTTCATGTTCGCCGACCGGGGACCGCGGATGGTCCAGGCCTACACCGGCGGC
The DNA here is from genome assembly GCA_038198385.1 of Propionibacteriales bacterium. Lineage (GTDB taxonomy): Bacteria > Actinomycetota > Actinomycetes > Propionibacteriales > Propionibacteriaceae > Microlunatus. The sequence continues at coordinate 2,482 of JBBQAB010000612.1, read as the reverse complement.
GCCGAGGTGAAGTCGCGGGTGGACATCTTCGTCAAGGACATGGGCATCGTGACCTCGGTGGGACGGGAGTCTCACGTCCCGCTGCCGCTGGCGGCCGCGGCCCAACAGCTGTACCTGATCGCTGAGGCGGCGGGGATGGGCGCCCAGGACGACTCCAGTGTGGTCACCGTGCTGTCCCCCACCACGTCGGGGGACCAGGCCTCGTGACGGGCCGGACGAGCCAGGTCCGCGCCGGTGGCGCTGGATAGAATCAAGGCCTGATGAGGACTCCCCCTGGGCTCGCTGAGGGTCCGGTGCCCCCCACTACGATCGGCGGGTCCACCGTGCAACGACGGGTGCTCCGCGACGGGGTCTACGACGCCATCCTGGAGATGCTGCTGGAGGGCCGGGCCGCCCCCGGGACCTCGCTGGCCATCGACGGGCTCGCCCGCCAGCTCGGGGTCTCCCCGACGCCGATCCGGGAGGCCCTCGGCCAGCTGGAGCACACGGGTCTGGTCACGCGGGCCGCGCTCAAGGGCTACCGCGTCTCGCCGCCCCTCAGCCCGACCAAGATGGCCGAGCTGATGGACGCGCGGGCGGTCATCGAGGTGGCCGCCGTCCGACGGGCCGTGCCGGTCACTCCGGAGGTGGTCGAGGACCTCGTACGCGCCCACGCCGAGCATCAGCGAGCCGCCGTCGCGGTCCGCACCATGACGCGCGAGCACCCCGGCCAGCTCGACTGGGCCATCCTGCGCGAGTACTACACCCGGGACTGGGAGTTCCACCTGCTGCTGCTGCGCAGCTGTCGCAACGACTACCTGCTGAGTCTGGCCCAAGGGCTGTCTCCCTACGTGCACCGGCTCCGGCAGTCGCTGCACTTCGGAGCCATCGACGTGGAGCAGGCCGTCGAGGAGCACGCCCGGATCCTCAGCGCGGTCCGGAGCGGGGACACCGACGCATCCGTCGAGGCAATGACCGGCCACCTCACTGCCGTATGCTCGCGCGCCCTCGCCGACGGCTGAACCCTGCCCCCTGGCCCCTCAGAGAGGGGGTGGCTAGCAGGCCGCCGGCGCCAGACCGGACCCGGCTCCGGGGCCGCCGGTCGGGCACCGGCGAGCCGAGGTTGTCGGATCGGCCAGACAGGGTTGACGACGACGGTCACGCCGACCCCGTAGGACCGGAGATGCTCCGCCGCCTACGCCACCACGTCGAGACAGCCGGGTCCGGCACCTCGGCGGCTGCCGCCCGGGACCATGGTGCTGCTCACGCGACGGGGCCAGTCATCCGGCGACGTCGACGTTGACGTCGACGGCGGCAATCTCCTGGGTCTTGCGGTGCATGCTGGCGGCCAGGTCCCGCAGCATTCCGCGCAGCTCGGGCTGCCGCTCCGCCGGAAAGGTCTCCAGCGCCTGTCCGAGCCAGATGTCGCTCTGGGTCATCACCGACTCACCCCGCTCGGTCAACACGACGGTGGTGCGTCGTCGGTCGTAGGGGTGGGGCTCTCGGACCACGAAACCCCCGAGAACCAGCCGGTCCACAAGACCCGAGATGGCCGCAGGGGACATGTTCAAAGCGTTGACCAGGCTGGTGTGGCCCATCGGCCCCTCGACCCTCAGATGACTCAAAGCCTGGCTGTCGACGGCGCTGAGCCCGAAACGCTCCCCTGCTGCCCGGCGATAGCTCTCCAGGGCCAGGAGGGCTTCCCGGAGCGTTTCCACGAGTGACAGATCCATGGTGTCCTCATCCTCCGCACGTGATGACCTGAAACTGACCCTAGCACTCGTTCGTTTCCTAAACGACTTCCGGATCGTACGTGATCAACCTAAGACTCGGCCGCCGGGCTGACCCGGGCGTCTCAGACGGGCGTCGGACACCTCGTCGCCGACCGGGGCAGACCCCGCCGCGACCTCGCTCGGATGGTCCTGCCCCAGGTCCGGCAGCCGGGCCCCGATCTCCGCCCCGACCAGCTCGAGCAGGTCCCCGGCCCCGGCGATGCGCCGGGCCACGTCGGGCTCCAGGTCGGTCAGGGGGTAGGTCGCCGTGCAGCCGGCGGCCCGGGTCTCCGGGCTCGACAGGGTCGTCCGACCACAGACCGCGATCACGGGGACGCCGAGCGAGGCGGCCATCCGTGCCACCCCCAGCGGCGTCTTGCCGCCCAGACTCTGCTGGTCCCGACTCCCTTCACCCGTGATGACCAGGGCGGGCCCCGGGCACGTGTCGCCAGACCGACCAGCTCCACACCGGGCACCCGGTCCGCCCCAGGACGGCCAGCGCGGCGCGGCGTAGCCCAGCACGCCCACAGCGCCCCACGAGCGAAGTCAGGCCGACGCCACCGGCGGACACGGAGCGACCCTGGTCGATGGGCAGGCGTACGCCCAGAGCCTCCAGCAGCCCCGCCCCACCGTCGGTACCGGCGCTGCCGCCGACGCCGAGCACGACGACGTCGGCCCCCGTCGGCCACCGGCCGGAGATCCTGCGGCACACCGGGGACGACCCGTCGCAG
>JBBQAB010000611.1:0-8405 GCA_038198385.1 Propionibacteriales bacterium | reverse complement strand
TCCCCTCGGTCTTGGCCAGGCGCAGCGCCACGTTGGACTGGAAGTGGCCGAACTGGGGCTTGGTGGCCGGCCTGAGCTCGGGGTCGATGCCGGTGACGGCCTCGACCCGGGCGCTCAGCAGCGAAGGAAGGGAAGACACAAGACGACATTCTTTCACCGTCGACGGACCGGTTCGGACGGGCGCTCCTCCGGGGGGCCCCGTCGGGCCGGACGACCGGTCGGCGGCCGAGGGGAACGCGTACGGGGTGTGCCAGCATGGGCAGGTGCCGCAGCCTCAGCAACCCTTCCTGCACGACCTGGTCGTGACCCTGGCCGCCCCCACCCAGGCCTGGTCCCGGGCCGACGGCGAGATCGTGCCCCAGGTAGCGAGCAGCGTGCAGGGAGTGGTCCACGCCGACGTCCGGATCCTGAGCGGGCTGGCCCTGCGGGTCGACGGTGCACCGGGTGAGCACATCGCCACCCAGGTCGCCGCGTCCGAGGCCACCTTCACCACGGTGCTGCGACAGGTGGGCGGGACCCTGCCCGACCCGCAGGTTCGCCTCGACCGCGTACGCCGCGCGACCCCCGGCCGGCTGGCGGAGGACCTGCGCCTGAGCTCGGTGCTGACCGAGGCGGTGCCCGCGACGGTGTCGCTGCACCTGACCCTGGACGGCCTGGCCATCGCGCGGATCAAGACGGGCGAGCGGAGCGACCGGACCCAGCTCGGCACCCCCGAGCCTGTCGACGACGGCTGGCGGTGGACCGTGGGGGACCTGACCGTGCACCTGAGCGCACCGCAGGCGCAGATCGCCGTCCACGACATCAGCCCGCAGCCGCCCGCCAACGGCGAGGTCGTCCTCAGCTGGACCGTGCAGATCCCCGCCCTGGGTTCGGTGGAGCTGACCTGGAGTCTGGACGTCACCGACACCGGGTCGGTCGTGGTGGCCGGGCCGGGCACGACAACCGGGCCGGCCACGGCCGCCCCCACCGCGGACCGTCGGCTTGCGCCCTGGCTGAGCCAGTCGCTGGCCGACCTCGACAGCCTCCGGATGAGCACCGTCAAGCACCCCGAGGACGCGTTCTTCGCTGCCGGTGCACCCTGGTATCTCACCCTCTTCGGGCGGGACAGCCTGTGGGCGGCCCGGCTGGTGCTCCCGTTCGACCTGGGCCCGGCCCGGGGGACGCTCCGTACCCTGGCCCGGCTGCAGGGCACGGCCGTCGACGCCACCACGGCCGAGCAGCCGGGCAAGATCATGCACGAGCTCCGCCGCAGTGGCTTCGAGATGGGCGGGATGACGCTGCCGCCGCTCTACTACGGCACTATCGACGCCACCCCGCTGTGGGTCTGTCTGCTGCACGACGCCTGGCGGGCCGGCCTGGACGAGCCCAGCGTGGTCGCGCTGCTACCGCACCTGGAGCGGGCCCTGACCTGGCTGACCGACTTCGGCGACGGGGACGGCGACGGGTTCCTGGACTACCTGGACCCCGACGGACACGGGCTCGCCAACCAGGGCTGGAAGGACTCGGCGGACTCGGTGCGCTTCGCCGACGGGACCTGGGCCGAGGGCACGATCGCGCTGTGCGAGGTGCAGGGCTACGCGTACGAGGCCGCAATGTCCGGCGCCGCCCTGCTGGAGGCTTTCGGTCTCCCCGGCGCGGACCGCTACCGCCGCTGGGCCGCCGACCTGGGCGTCCGGTTCCGGGCGGCATTCTGGTGCGGGGAGGGTGCCGACCGCTACCCCGCCCTGGCTCTGGACGGGGCCAAGCGCCGGGTGGACTCGCTGACCAGCAACATCGGCCACCTGGTCGGCACCGGCCTCCTCGACGCCGAGGAGGAGCGACTGGTCGCCGCGCTGGTCAGCGGCCCGGCCCTGGACTCCGGCCTCGGGCTGCGGACGATGGCGGCCACCGACCGGGGCTACTCCCCGCTCAGCTATCACTGCGGGTCGGTCTGGCCGCACGACACCGCGATCGTGGTCCATGGGCTCGACCGGGCCGGGTTGTCCGCGTACGCCGACGGTCTGGTCGAGGGCCTGCTGCGGGCCTCCGTCGCCTTCGAGGGGCGGCTGCCTGAGCTGTGGAGCGGAGAGGGACAGCCGGTCCCCTATCCGGCGTCCTGTCGCCCCCAGGCCTGGTCGGCGGCCGCCGCGGTCGTGGTCGACACGCACGTGCGCGGGCGGGCGGATCCCGCCGCACTTGCCCCGGAGGACCGCGCGCCCCAGGGTGGGGACATGACGTCCCCGACCCCTGGGCCAGACCACGAGCACGGGCAGGAGCAGGAGCACGGGCAGGAGCAGGAGCACGGGCAGGAGCAGGAGCACGGCCAGGGCCAGAGCCACGACACCGACCGACACCCTCACCCGTCGGAGTCGGACCGCGGTCCCGACACCGAGTCGGTCGCCGCCCACGAGCACGGGCACGGGCACGACCACGCGGGCCCCGAGCGCGTAGCCGAGATGATGACCGAGGCGTTCTGGGACGACCGCTACGGAGCGAGCGAGTCGGTCTGGAGCGGCCAGCCCAACCTGCGGTTGGTGGAGCAGGTGGCGGCGATGCCCCCGGGCCGGGCTCTGGACGTCGGGTCGGGGGAGGGGGCCGACGCGATCTGGCTGGCCACCCAGGGCTGGACGGTGACCGGTCTGGACTTCTCTGCGGTCGCGCTCGCTCGCTCCGCCGAACGTGCCGCTGCCGCGGGCAGCGAGATCGCCGCCCGGATCACCTGGGAGCAGGCCGACATCCGGACCTGGCCGGCCCCGCCCCAGTACGACCTGGTCAGCGCGCACTTCCTGCATTTCCCGCCCGACGACCTGGCGGCGGTCCACCAGGCTCTGGCTGCCGCCGTTGCCCCCGGGGGCACCCTCCTGATCGTCGGGCACCACCCGCACGACCTCGAGACGACCATGAACCGGCCCCGGGTGCCCGACATGTTCTACACCGCCGAGCAGGTGGGCGCGCGCCTCGACGGTCGGCGGTGGCGGATCGAGGTGGCCGCCGCGCAGGAACGACCGGCGGTCAACCCCGAGGGGGAACGGGTCACCATCAGCGACGCGGTGCTGCGAGCCGTACGCCGGAGCGACCCGCGACCTCAGTGACGCCGGGCGCCTAGCCCGTCCCCGTTCGGCCGGCAGGTCAGGGCTCGGCCGCGGGTCGACGGTTGACCCTGACCGGCGGTCGGCCGCTGGTCAGCGAGCGGGCTGGCAGCGCGGGCACCAGTAGCTGCGCCGCTCCTGGGTCACCGGGCCGAACTCCTCGGTCTCGACCAGGGTTCCGCAGCGCCGACACGGCAGCTGCGGTCGCTCGAAGACGTAGGTCCGGCGCCCGTTGCGGAGGTCGCCGGTGGTGGTCTGCTCGGTCCGCCACCGGTTGGCGTAGAGGAGCTGCTTGGCCCGGTGCACGACCCGGGGCAGGTCGGCGACCTCGCCGACCGGTGTCCGGGGGTGCTGGCCCTGCCGGACCAACAGCTCGGCCCGGTAGAAGGTCCCGATCCCGGCGAGGTTGCGCTGGTCCAGCAACGCCTCACCGATCGTCCGGTCCGGGTCCCGGCCCAGCCGGGCCAGCGCCTCGCTCTGGCTCCAGTCGGGTCCGAGCAGATCGGGGCCCAGATGCCCCACCACCGTGTGCTCCTCGACGGTGGGGACCATCTCGACCACGGGCAGCCGGTATCCGACGGCGTGGTGCCCCGCGGTCGCCAGCACCGCCCGCACCTGCCATTCCGGCCCGCCGCTCCAGGGCTGCGGGCGGGGATAGATCCGCCAGCTGCCCTCCATCCGGAAGTGCGTGTGGAGAGTGAGCCCGTCGTCGAAGCGGAACAGCTGGTGTTTCCCGCGGGAGACCACCTCGCACACCGTCGCCCCAGTCAGGTCGGTCGTGGCCAGCTGGGGCACCCGGAACTCCGTCCGGGTCAGCTCATGGCCCGCGAGGGCTTCGTTCAGGTTCTGGCACGACCGCCACACCGTGTCTCCCTCGGGCACCCCGCCATTGTGCCCGGTGGCCCTTGCCGGTCCGACGCCCGGCACGGCACTGACCCGCTCAGGACCGGCCGGGCACCCGCTCACCCAGGGCGCGGAACATCACGGCCACCCAGGTCCGGAAGGGCCGCCACGCCTCCGAGATGTTCTGCAGCTCGGGGTCGGACGGGTCGTGGTCCAGGCCGTAGAGGTCGCGGACCGCCGCGCGGGAGTGGCTCTCCCCCAGCGACAGCACATCCGCGTGACCGAGGGCACGGATCACCACCAGCGAGGCGTAGAACGGGCCGATACCGGGCAGACGTTGCAGGTCCTGCTCGGCCGCCGCCGGCTCCATCCCCCTCAGCCGGTCCACGTCCAGCTCCCCGCGCTGAGCCGCCGCCGCGATGGCGTGCAGCCGGGGTACCCGGTCGGTGGGCAGACCGGGCAGGGCCTCCAGCTCGAGCAGCTGCCCGGGCGAGGGCAGGATGGCGGTCTCGACCCCGGCCAGGGTCACCGTGGCCCCGTACGCCTCGGACAACCGCTGCCGCAGTCCGATCCCCTGGGTCCGGGCCCGGCGGGCCGAGAGGACCGACCAGACCGCCGCCTCGTAGGGGGAGGAGAACAGCGCGGGACGGAACCCGGGGGCCACCGCCTGCACCGGCGCCAGCACGGGGTCCCCCTGGCAGAGCCGGTCGAAGGCCGCCCCGTCGTGGTCGACCGAGACGACCCGGGCGACCTGGTGACCCACCCGCACCAGCTCCTCCGAGGTCAGCGGCGTGCCGGCGGCGGCGACCACCCGCAGGTTGAGGCCATCCTCGTCCTGCCGCAGCTCCACCCCCACCTGTCTCTCGAGGTCGCCGTCCAGGCCGAAGCCGAGCCTCATCACCCCGTCCCACGCCTTCTCGTCCCGGTGCCCGAAGCCCATCAGCGCCACCTCACGCAGGTCATAGCGCCCGCGCACCCCCAGGTGCACCCGCTGCTCGCCGACCTCCGTCGTCACGTCCGCTGCCATGACCCACCTCCACGCTGTGTCCCGCTGCCCGGTGTCCGTCCTGGCTCCACTCTCCATCCGGGCACTGACACTTCTCCTCCCGCTGCCCAGCCGCCCACATCCTGGGGACAGCCACAGTGTCTACGCTGGCGTCATGCCGAGGACCACACCGATCCGGCGTCGGCTGGGCCGAGCCGCGCTCGTCATGGCGACGGCGGCGCTGACTGCCGGTGCCACCGTGGCCGGGTCGGTGCTGTTCGTCCGGGTCAGCGCGGCCGGCCACCTCTACGCGGAGTCCGACGTTCCGCCCGCGCCGGTGGCCCTCGTCCTGGGTGCCCAGGTCAACCCCGACGGGCGTCCCTCGGCCTTCCTGGCGGGTCGGCTCGACCTGGCCAAGCGGCTGTTCCACGCCGGCACCGTACGGGCGATCCTGGTCTCGGGGGACAACATGGCGGTCGAGTACGACGAGCCGGAGGCGATGCGGGACTACCTCGTCGCCGCGGGTGTGCCGAGCAGCCAGGTCGTCCTCGACTACGCCGGCTTCGACACCTACGACTCGTGCTTCCGCGCCGGCCGGATCTTCGGCGTCAGGGACCTCGTCATGGTCACGCAGGACTACCACCTGCCCCGCGCGGTGGCGACCTGCCGCCGGCTGGGCCTGGAAGCCAACGGGGTCGGCGACACGACCGCCCGCCGTAACCCCGAGGCCTGGCGGCGTGGCGCCGTCCGCGACCAGGTCGCCTGCGTGAAGACCGTCATCGACCTGGTCATCCGCCGGACGCCGGTGCTCGGTCCGGCCGAGTCCGGCGTCACCGACGCGCTGCGCTGAGCCCGTTCTCTGTTCCCGTTCTCCCGTCCCGGGTATACAGGCCCTTGCCTAGCTCCTGTATGGATGTAATCATGTAAGTAAGTGATCAAAGAAGGGAAACAGCATGTGGCACCCCCACGAAGAAGGATCCCGAGGTCGCCATCGCGGCGGCAGCGGAGAGCACGATGTCGAGGGCCATGGCCCCGGCTTCGGACCTCGCGGACGGCACGGCCGCCCCGAGGACCAGGAGGGTGAAGGACGCGGTCCGGGTGCCGGACCCCGCGGTCGACGCGGTCGGCCCGAGGCCCCCGACGGTGAGGAAGGCGGACGCGGGTTCGCCCCGGGCGGGCGACGCGGACCGCGCGGCGGCGGACGGGGCTTCGGACGTCCGGGCGGCTGGCAGAACGTCGACACGCCCCCGGCCGACGACGCGCAGGCCTGGTTCACCGGTCGGCTGCCCAGCGACTGGTTCGCCGAGGTCAGCGTCGAGGTGGACCGTGAGGAGATCATCGTCCTCGGGACCCTGGCCGACGAGGCCACTGACACCGCGGGTGCGGAGGGCCGGATCAGTCGGTTCCGCGCCGACAGCCGTACGGCTCGCATCGAGATCGCCGAGGAGGCCCAGGCCCGCTACGGCCGCAAGGTCTCCTGGGGAGCCCGGCTGGGCGAGGTCGAGACCCTCTTCACCCACATCTCGGTGCCGGTGATGACGCGGCTGCGTCAGCCGGAGCGGCAGGTGCTCGACACCCTGGTCGACGCGGGTGTGGCCCGGTCCCGGTCCGAGGCGCTGTCCTGGGCCGTCAAGCTCGTCGGCGAGCACGCCGACAGCTGGCTGACCGACCTGCGGCAGGCGATGCAGGAGGTCGACAAGCTCCGGTCGGAGGGTCCGGAGCTCTAGTCCGGCGGTGCGCACCCACGAGAAGGACCCCCAGGCCACGTGCCTGCGGGTCCTTCTCACGTTCACCCCCGTACGGGCTCGGGTTCACCGCTCAGGCGGTCCGGTGGGCCCGGTAGTAGCGGATCAGCGCCTGGGTGGAGGAATCCTGCTCAGACAGTGCGGCCTCGTCGCCCGCGACCGCCGGGGTGACCTGCTGGGCCAGCTGCTTGCCCAGCTCCACGCCCCACTGGTCAAAGCTGTCGATCCCCCACACCACGCCCTGCACGAAGGTGATGTGCTCGTAGAGCGCGATCAGCTGGCCGAGCACCGAGGGAGTCAGGGCCGGGGCAATGATCGAGGTGGTCGGCCGGTTGCCGCTGAAGACCCGGGCGGGCACGACGGCCTCAGCCGTCCCTTCCGCGCGCACCTCGTCAGCGGTCTTGCCGAACGCCAGCGCCGCAGTCTGGGCGAAGAAGTTGGCCAGGAACAGCTCGTGCACGTCACTGCCGCTGTCGCGCAGCGGGTGGGCCGGGTTGGCCACCGCGATGAAGTCCGCCGGGATCAGCCGGGTTCCCTGGTGGATCAGCTGGTAGAAGGCGTGCTGGCCGTTGGTGCCGGGCTCGCCCCAGAACACCTCACCAGTGTCGGAGGTGACCGGGGTGCCGTCGTAGCGGACGCCCTTGCCGTTGGACTCCATGGTCAGCTGCTGCAGGTAGGCCGGGAAACGGTGCAGATACTGCGCGTACGGCAGGACCGCGTGGGTCTGGGCGTCGAAGAAGTTGACGTACCAAATGTTCAGCAGGCCCATCAGCACCGGGACGTTCTCGGCCAGCTCAGCAGTCTGGAAGTGCTCGTCGACGGCGTGGAAGCCGGCCAGGAAGTCGGCGAAGCCCTCCGGCCCGATGGCCACCGCGATCGAGGTGCCGATGGCGGAGTCCACCGAGTAGCGGCCGCCGACCCAGTCCCAGAAGCCGAAGGCGTTCTCCGGGTCGATGCCGAAGTCGGCGACCTTGGCCAGCGCCGTGCTGACCGCGACGAAGTGCTTGGCCACCGCGGGCTTGGCGTCCTCGTCGGAGTCCCCGATCGCCCCGGAGGCCCGCAGCTGCTCGAGCAGCCACGTCCGGGCCAGCCGGGCGTTCGTCAGGGTCTCCACGGTGGTGAAGGTCTTGGACGCAACGATGAACAGAGTGCTCTCGGGGTCGAGTCCCCTGGTCTTCTCGGCCACGTCGGTCGGATCGATGTTGGAGACGAAGCGCGCCTCCAGCCCGTCCTGGACGTAGGGCTTGAGGGCCTCGTAGACCATCACCGGTCCGAGGTCGGAGCCCCCGATGCCGATGTTGACGATCGTCTCGATGCGCTTGCCGGTCACCCCGGTCCAGGCGCCGCTGCGGACCTTCTCGGCGAAGGCGTACACCTTGTCGAGGGTCTCGTGGACGTCGGAGACGACGTCGGTCCCGTCCACGACCAGGCTGGCGCTCCGGGGCTTGCGCAGGGCCGTGTGCAGCACGGAGCGGTCCTCGGTGACGTTGATGTGCTCACCGGAGAACATCGCGTCCCGGCGTGCGGTCAGCCCGACCTGCTCGGCCAGGGCCACGAGCTCGGTCAGCAGCTCGGCGTCCAGCAGGTTCTTGGACAGGTCGACGTTGAGGTCGGCCGCGGTGAAGGTGAAGGTCTCGGCCCGACCCGGGTCGGAGGCGAACCAACCGCGCAGGTCCGGCTGGAAGGACTCGTACCGCGCGGTCAGGGCCGCCCAGGCCGGGGTGGTCGTGGCATCTACTGGTTCGCTCATCGTTGCCTCATCTG
>JBBQAB010000610.1:0-2463 GCA_038198385.1 Propionibacteriales bacterium | reverse complement strand
TCGGCGGGTCCTTCGCCAACCTGAACGCGACCGGGTCCGCCTCGCTGACCTTCCGAGGCACCGGGGTCTCCTGGATCGCCCGCCGGAGCGCGCACTCCGGGCTCGCCACCGTGTACGTCGACAAGAAGAAGGTGGCCACGGTGAACCTGTACGCCGCCGCCACCACCTACCGCACCGCGGTCTTCACGACGCGCTCGCTGAGCAACAACATCCACACCGTCAAGGTCGTCCGGACCGGGAAGCGAAGCGCCGCCTCCGACGGCAGCAATGTCGTGGTCGACGCCTTCAACGTGCTCGACAAGGTGGCCCCGAAGAGCCCGACCTCGGTCAAGGTCCTCCCGGCCCGCACCGGCGCCACGGTCACCTGGGCCCGGGGCGCCGAGACCGACCTGGCCACCTACCGGGTCACGCGCACCGACGCCGGCGGCCGCAGTGTCGTGGTCGGCACCCTGCCGAGGACCGCCACATCGTTCTTCGACGCTGGTTTGCCGGCCGCCGCGACCTACCGCTACCGCGTCACGGCCTTCGACACCTCGGGCAACGCCTCCGGCTTCTCGGCCACCGTGAGCCTGAGCGTGCCGGCCGCGGCCCCGTACGCCACCCACCGCTACGCCGACTGCCCCACCGCCACCGTCGGCGTGTCCACCATGGGCCAGCTGCAGACCGCGGTCAACGCCGCCGGACCGGGCACCGTCATCTCGCTGGCGCCGGGGAGGTACATCGGCCCGCTGGAGGTCAACGTCACCGGGACCGCCGCTGATCCGGTCTGGATCTGCGGGCCGCGGACCGCGGTCGTGCAGGGCTGGGGTCCGACCAAGCCGGGCGGCATCCGGGTGAGGGGCTCCTCCCACGTCGTCATCGCCGGCCTGACCGTGCGGAACTCGCAGAAGGGCATCGCGGTGATGGGCAGCGACGACGTCACCCTTGCGGACAACCGGGTCGAGGACATCGGCGAGGAGGCCCTGCACCTGAAGTTCATGACCACCGACAGCACCGTGGTCGGCAACTCCATCACCCGTACCGGCCTGATGACCGCGCAGTTCGGTGAGGGCGTCTACATCGGCACGGCCAAACCCAACTGGTGCGTCTACAACAACTGCCAGCCTGACGCCAGCAGCCGCAACCGCGTCATCGGCAACACGATCAGCCACACCACCGCCGAGCAGATCGAGGCCAAGGAGGCCGCGGTCGACGGTCTCATCGCCGACAACATCCTCGACGGGGCCGGCATGGACGAGCCCTCCTCCGACTCGCTGATCGCGATCCAGACCAACGGCTGGACGATCACCGGCAACACCGGGGTGAACTCCCCCAACGACGGGGTCCAGGTCTGGGAGGCCTTCGCCGGTGACGGACAGGACAACCTGGTCTTCGCCAACCGCTTCGGGGGCACGATGCCGGGCTACGCCGTGCGGCTGGCCTTCCACGAGCTGGGCAACATCGTGGGCTGCGACACCGAGGTGGCTGCCGGCGGCAAGGGCCTGTCCAACAAGCCCTGCCAGCTCTGAACCCTGCCAGCTTTGAACCCTGCCAGCCCTGAACCCTGCCAGCCCTGAACCCTGCCAGCCATGGACCCTGCCTGCCCCGAGCCTGGACGCCCGGAGCAGGCGGTTCAGCCGTAGAGCCGCTCGCCGTAGGCCGGGCCGTAGTAGGCGTGCAGGTCCTCGAGCGCCTCGTCGGGCCGCTCGAGGACCTGGGCGATCACGGCGCGGGACGGCACCGGATCCTGGCGGCTGGCCGGGTCCCACAACCGGGAGCGCAGGAGTGCCTTGGCGCAGTGGTGGAACACCTCCTCCACCTCCACGACCAGGGCCAGCACCGGGCGGTGGCCCCGGACGACCATCTCGTCGAAGAAGGGCGCCTGCGACACCAGCCGAGCCCGCCCGTTGACCCGCAGGGTGTCGCCCCGACCCGGGATCAGGAAGATCAGCCCGACGTACGGGTTGGCCAGCACGTTGCGGTAGCCGTCGACCCGCCGGTTGCCCGGGCGCTCGGCCAGGGCGATGGTGCGGTCGTCGAGGACGTGGACCAGATGGCCGGGAGGGTCACCCTTGGGCGACACGTCGCAGCGGCCGGTCGCGTCGGCCGTGGCCACCAGGCAGAACGGTGAGGCGGCCAGCCACTGCCGGTCCAGCTCGTGCAGGGCGGGCCGCACCTTGTGGGCTGCCGCGGCGGTGGGCTCCCCCACCAGCGCGACCAGCTCCTCGACTCCGGTGATCTCGGCCCAGGTCATGGACCCACCCTAGGCAGGCTGGGCTCGCCGACGCACCCGAGTTTGCGGCCCGCACCCAGCGCACGCGGATCAGGACAGGGCCGGTCAGGGCAGGGGCAGGGCCGGTCAGAGCAGGGACAGGGCCGGTCAGAGCAGGGGCAGGGCCGGTCAGAGCAGGGACAGGGCCGGTCAGAGCACGGGCAGGGCCGGTCAGAGCACGGGCAGGGCCGGTCAGAGCAGGGGCAGGGCAG
>JBBQAB010000609.1:0-6167 GCA_038198385.1 Propionibacteriales bacterium | reverse complement strand
CGACCTCGTCGGAGGGCACCTCTGGCTGGCCGGAGGCCCGAAGCGAGTCCTCCACCAGCTGACCCAGCCGGGCCAGCTGCACCTCGGTGACCGGCCGACCTTTGCAGGCCTTCCGGACGCCGCTGATGGCCTTGTCCCGGTTGAAGGGCTCCACCACGCCGCTGCGCTTGACGACGACGAGCTGCATCTGCTCGACGGTGGTGAAGCGCCGCTCGCAGGCCGGGCACTGACGACGACGACGAATGCTGCCGCCGTCCTCTGCGGCCCGGGAGTCGAGAACCTTGGAGTCGGTGTGACGGCAGTAGGGGCAGTGCATTCCGACTCCTCTCGACCTGGTTGTCCACCGGTCCCTGGGGACAACCCTGGGGAGATCGTGTGGACGGCGCTGTGGACTGCTGTGGGTAACTGACCACTACCTGTGGACTAATAACACCCCTGTAACTACTAGATATAGGTACCGTACGTCGTGGGCTCCCCGTCCGCAAGACCAACGACAGTTCTGCCCGCGTGTCGCGCCGAGCCGCTTTCTGGGACCTCACCGTCGCCACCGAGAGGGCGCCCGGGGGCCGGGCCGGGCATCCCCACACCCACGAGGGGGTCAGCAGTCGTCGAGGCCTGCGCGAGTGGCCTGGCGTCGAGAGGTGGTCGCCGCGGTCGGCCACCGGGGGCCTACGGCGACGCGACACGGGAGCCGGAGACTCGCTACCGGAGGGGTTACACGGCCGCACGGCCGCCGTTCCGGGAGCTCGTAAGGGGGATCGGACCCGCGATCAGCATGCTTCGGTACACCCAGCTCTTCGGCACAACCACCTCATCTCGGCGGCGCGGGCCGCCGACCATCGACGCTCCTCGGCCGGGCCTGAGGGAGTCCCGGCCGCGCCCACGCGCCATCGTCGGGCGAGCGCAACTACGAGGCGGGGTACCCGCGGGCAGGTGACGCGGCAGCCCGCCAGGACGGACCTGTGGGCGGGCGGGTCAGCGTTGGGCGGCCTGGGTGAAAGAACTGGCCTGGTAGGTCGGGCTCGTCACCCGCAACGCGGTCAGGCCCACGACTGCGAGCGCAGCCACCGCGATCATGACGCCCGCGACGAGAATGACGGCGATACCGCGCTCAGTCAGGCGGTAGCGGCCCGTCTGAACCGCCGGACGCGGCTCAGCGACGGCCTCCGTCGAGCAGGCCCGCGACGTCGGACGAGACCCCTGCCTCAGGCTCGGTGCCGAGAGCTGACGACGCGGTCGGGCCACGGGGGCCGTCCTCGCCACCTTCTGACGACCGCCCGGACGGGCCGGGGCGACCCGGTCGGGCTGAGATACCCCTGGCCGACCGGCGCGAGCGTCTGCGGCGGTGCGGACCGGCGCGTCGATGGTCAGAGTGCTCATGTCGTGCTCCTCGAAAAGGCATCGAACGGGTGTTCGATAGAACGTATGTACGATTCATACCGCGGATGGGCGTCGTTGCCAAGAGCATTCGAAAGAATGTTCGACCGTGTCGGGTTCATAGACGCATCACACCACCGGCCACTGACAGTTCTCGGGGCTACTCGTGTCGAGCGATGTCTGCCCTCAGCCGGCTGCGTGGTGTTCTCGACGCGGGCCTGCCCGAGGCTGAGGTGTCCATGACCACCAGCTCGCACACACGGCCGGTGGGCGACACGACGGGACACGGCGAAACGCAGCGAGACACGGCGCGACACGCATCGAACAGGTGTTTGATTTTGTCAGTCCCCTTCTTTAATGTCAGGCTCATGGCCGCCAGTGACAACCAGGACCCGCCCTCGATCCCGCCGCGCCGCAAGCGCGGTCGTCCGAGCGTGGCCGAGGTGGCCGCCCAGCTCGGCACGTCGGCCACGGTGAGCTCGCTCCCCGACGGGCCGGCCGACGACCACGGTCTGACCCCACGGCAGCGACGCATCCTCGAGGTCATCAAGGAGGCGGTCGACCTCCGGGGCTACCCGCCCAGCATTCGCGAGATGGGCGAGTCGGTCGGTCTGGCGAGCTCCTCCAGCGTGGCGCATCAGCTCCGGACCCTCGAGCAGAAGGGCTTCCTCCGTCGTGACCCCAACCGGCCGCGTGCGTTGGAGGTGCTGTTGCCAGACGAGGGCTTTGACAGCCGCCCCGCCGTGCCCAGCCTGACCCCGTCGCGGGCGACCTCGGACCCGGTGGACTACGACGAGACCGGAGTCAACGACGCCCATCCGGAACCGGTGATGGTGCCGGTGCTCGGTCGGATCGCGGCCGGTGGGCCGATCCTGGCCGAGGAGCAGGTCTCCGACGTCTTTGCCCTCCCCCGCCAGCTGGTCGGGGAGGGAACCATGTTCACCCTGGAGGTGCGCGGCGACTCCATGATCGACGCGGCCATCTGCGACGGCGACTGGGTGGTGGTCCGCCAGCAGCCGACGGCCGACAACGGCGACATCGTCGCGGCCCTGCTGGACAGCGAGGCGACGGTGAAGACCTTCAAGCGCACCGACGGACAGGTCTGGCTGATGCCGCACAACCAGGCCTACGACCCGATCGACGGCAACCACGCCTCGATTCTCGGCAAGGTCGTCGCTGTCCTGCGTCGCCTCTAGCCGCCTGGTCCCGCGGTGGAGGTCTTCCAGCACCGGTCAGGGCGGTTCGCGACCCCGGGCCCGAGCGAGCCAGCCGGGTCCCAACAGTGGGTGGTTCAGGACCGTAGGTGGTTCAGGACCGTAGGTGGTTCAGGACCGTGGGCGGGTCAGGACCGTAGGTGGTTCAGGACCGTGGGCGGGTCAGGACCGTGGGCGGGTCAGAGCAGGCTCGGTTCCGAGAGGGCCATCTGGTCCGTGAACCGGGCCACTGCGCGCAGCTTGTTGGCCACGTCGAGCGCCGCGACCTTGTACGCCTCCGACAGCGTCGGATAGTTCAGGACCGTGTCAACCAGGTAGTCGACCGTGCCACCGCAGCCCATGACTGCCTGACCGATGTGCACCAGCTCCGTGGCGCTGGTCCCGAAGATGTGGACCCCGAGGATCTCACGGGTCTCGGAGTGCACGATGAGCTTGAGCATCCCGTACGAGTCCCCCACGATCTGGCCGCGAGCCAGCTCCCGGTAGCGCGAGATACCCACCTCGAAGGGCACCGCCTCTCGGGTCAGCTCCCCCTCGGTCTTACCGCAGTAGGAGATCTCGGGGATGGTGTAGATGCCGATGGGCTGCAGACCGTGCAGCTCGTTCGCCGGCTCGTCGAACGCGTGCGCCGCCGCCAGCCGGCCCTGGTCCATCGAGGTGGCGGCCAGGGCGGGGAAGCCGATCACGTCGCCCACCGCGTAGATGTGGCCGACCTCGGTCTGGTAGTGCTCGTTGACCACCAGCCGGCCACGAGGGTCCGCCGAGAGCCCGGCCAGGTCCAGATTGAGCGAGGCGGTATTCCCCTGGCGGCCGGCGCTGTGCATGACCACCTCGGCCGCGATCCGCTTCCCCGAGGCCAGGGTGGTGATGGTCCCCCGCCCCGAGCTCTCTACCGACGCCACCTCCTCGCCGAAGCGGAACGACATGGTGTGGTCACGCAGGTGGAACTTGAGCGACTCCACAATCTCCGGGTCGCAGAAGTCGAGCATCTGGTCCCGTTTCTCCACCAGGGTCACCCGGGTCCCGAGGGCGGCGAACATCGAGGCGTACTCGACGCCGATGACGCCCGCACCGACCACGATCATCGAGTCGGGGACGGTCTCCAGGCTGAGGATCTGGTCGGAGTCGAGCACACGGACCCCGTCGAACTTCACGTGCGGCGGACGCGCCGGCGTGGTCCCCGTCGCGATCACCACCCGGTCGGCGGTCAGGGTGCGGTGCGTACCGGCCCCCTCGACGTCGATGGACAGCGTGTGCGGGTCGACGAAGCTGGCCAGACCGGGGATGAGCTCGATGTGGTTGCGCATCAGCTGGGAGCGGATCACCTCGGTCTCCCGGCCGATCACGTGCTGCAGCCGGGCCAACAGGTCCGAGATGGTGATGTCCTCCTTGACCCGGTAGCTCGCGCCGTACAGGTCCCTGAGCTGCATGCCGGTCAGGTACAGGACCGCTTCCCGCAGGGTCTTGGACGGGATCGTGCCGGTGTTGACGCAGACGCCCCCGACCATGCCCTTGGTGTCCACCACGCACACCTTGCGGCCGAGCTTGGCCGCCATGATGGCGGCCTTCTGGCCCCCGGGTCCCGAGCCGATGACCGCCAGGTCGAAGTCGTAACTGTGATCCATGACGGCCACCCTCGCAGAGGTTTGTGACGACCGCCAGACACCTCGCAAGTTTCTAGCCCCGTACGCGCGATGGCCGACCCCAGAGAGCGAGGGGTCTCAGGCCTGCTCGGCCAGCCGACGGAGGGCCTGGATGGCGGCTTCACGGTCGGTGGTCGGCCACATGTCCGGCATCGAGGCCTCCAGGAACGACCCGTAGCGGGCGGTGACCAGCCGGGAGTCGAGGACCGCGACAACGCCGCGGTCGCTGACCCGGCGGATCAGCCGGCCGGCGCCCTGGGCGAGCAGCAGGGCTGCGTGGGTCGCGGCGACGCTCATGAACCCGTTGCCCCCCGCCTCCGACACGGCGCGCTGCCGCGCCACGGTAAGGGGCTCGTCGGGTCGGGGGAACGGGATCCGGTCGATGATGACCAGCTGGCAGGTGGAGCCAGGCACGTCGACCCCCTGCCACAGGGACAGAGTGCCGAACAGGCTGGTCTCCTCCTCGGCTACGAACGTCCGCGTCAGCTCAGACAGCTGGGCATCGCCCTGACACAGGATCTTGAGCTTGGGGAGCTGCTGGCGGACGTACACGGCGGCCGCCTCGGCCGCGCGTCGGGAAGAAAACAGGCCGAGCGTCCGACCCCCGGAGGCCCACACCAGCTCGGCGATCTCGGCCAGGGAGGCCTCCGAGACGCCCTCCCGACCGGGCGGTGGCAGGGCGCGGGCCACGTACCGGATGCCCTGCCTGCGATACTGGAACGGCGAGCCCACGTCCAGAGCCCGCCAGATCTGGGGGTCCTCAGGACCCCGGATCGAGGGCTCGGCCGCGCCCGACCGCGGTCGCGGAGCGTCCTCGCCGGTGGCCAGGCCGGGATCGGGCTCGGTGCTGTCGCGGTCGTGCCCGGCCCGCTCGACCGCGGCCCGCTGCCTCTTCTCGGCCGCCTCGGTCTCCTGCGCCGAGGGAGCGTCGTCCCGCTCGCCCGCGCGGAGCCCGAGACTGCCCGCGACGCCGGAGAAGTCCCCGCCCAGCTTGAGGGTGGCCGAGGTCAGCACCGTGGTCCGCTCGGAGAACACGCTGGCCCGGAGCAGTCCTGCCACCGACAGCGGGGCCACCCGCGCGTCCCGGCCGAAGCGCTCACTCGCGGTCACCCACACCACGTCCAGGGGACGCAGCGCGGCCATCCGCTCGGCGACGTCGAAGACCTCCTTCACCGCGGCGGCCGCCTGCCGGCGGTCGGCGTCGGCCTTGTCCTCCCCGCTGGTGAGGGCACTGATCGCGGTCCGGGTCGCGTTCCGGACGGTCGCGCAGGCGGCGGCGAGGGCAGAGTCGGGATCCTCAACCCGCTCCAGCGGGGAGCTGTCCAACGCCTGACGCAAGGCGTCAGCCGACTCCAGCAGCTCCAGACCGTCGTCGTCCTCCAGGAAGGCGAGGGCCCGCCGGGCCACCCGCTCCACGATCGTGGGGCTGAGCTCAGCCGAGGCGGCCCCGGTGACCCGGGCCACGAGCTCGTGGGCCTCGTCGATGACGACCGCGGTGTGCTCGGGGAGCGCCGTCCCGCCGTGCATCGCGTTGATGGCCAGCAGGGCGTGGTTGGTGACGACCAGGTCGGCGGCGCGGGCCACCTCGCGCGACTTCTCCACGAAGCAGACGTTGCCGTACGGGCACCGCTGGACCCCCAGGCACTCCCGGACGGGGATGGAGACCTGCTGCCAGCCGCGGTCGGTGTGGGAAGGTGCGTCGTCGCGGTCGGCCAGGGCACCCTCGTCGGCCTGCTCCTCGGCCCACTCCCGCAGCGCGAGAACCTCTGCGCCCAGCACCGACTCCGGTGGGGTCAGGGGGGCAGCCTTGATGGTCTCGACCAGGTCGCTGGCCGAGATCAGGGTGTCCTGGTCCTCGGACCCGCCGTCGCGGACCCGCAGCATGCACGCGTAGTTGGTCCGGCCCTTGAGGATGGCGTGCCTCGGACGCTTG
>JBBQAB010000608.1:0-7685 GCA_038198385.1 Propionibacteriales bacterium | reverse complement strand
CGCGACCCCCCGGTCCCGGTCGATGCAGCTCGCCGGCTCGGCCCTGCGGGCCGCGATCGAGAAGATCGACGCGGGTATCGCGGTCGCGGAGTCGGCGCGCACGGTGGTCGTGCAGCATCTGGGCCGCGACGCCATCGTGATCCCCAACGGGTTCCGCTTCGACGACTTCACACCCGCGACGGCCGCGCCGCCCGTGTCGCGCTCCGGATGGCGCGGTGGCGCCCGGCCGCGGGTGCTGTTCCTGGGCCGGGTCGACGAGCCGCGGAAGGGCCTGGACGTGCTGCTCGCGGCCGGGCCACGGCTGACCGGGGCCTACCCCGACCTAGAGGTGGTGGTGGCCGGGCAGGGTAGCCGGACCCTGCCGCCGTGGTGCACCGGCGTCGGGCTCGTCAGCGAGGCCGACAAGGCCGCGCTGCTGGCGACCACGGACGTCTTCGTCGCGCCCCACCGGGCCCGGGAGAGCTTCGGCATCGTGCTGCTGGAGGCGATGGCCAGCGGTGCGGCGGTGGTCGCCTCCGACCTGACGGCCTTCTCCGACCTCCTGGCCGACCCCGGGGGTCGGGCTCCCGGCGGGACGCCCGGCCGCGTACGGGGTGAGCTGGGCGAGCTGTTCGCCACCGGTGACCCCGCGGCGCTGGCCGGAGCCGTGGTCAGCGTGCTCCGCAGTCGGGACCCCAACCGTACGGAGCGGGCGCGTCAGGTGGCGCGGCACTACGACTGGTCAGTGGTGGGAGCAGCGGTTCGCGGGGTGTACGACGCCACTCTCGCCACCGCGCCGGGGGCCTGGCGGGACGGGGCGTCATGAGCCCCGCCGAGGCCGCGGGAGTGCTGCTCATCGTGGCGCTGGTGCTCGGCTGGCGGCTCACCTGGCTGGCCACCCGGGTGGACCGCGCCCACGGCCGGGTCGAGCGGACCTGGGCCGCCCTGGACGCGGCCCTCGTACGCCGGGCTCAGCGTGCCGCCGAGCTGGGCTCGGCTCCCGGGGTGGACCCGTCGACGACCCTGCTGGTCAGCGACGCCGCCGCCGCCGCCTTGGAGCCCGACCTGACCCTGGCCGAACGGGAGCAGGCCGAGAACGACCTGGGCCACGTCCTCGAGGTGATCCCGCTGGCGGGGCTGGAGCCCGACCTGGCCCGGGCCAGCCTGAGCCGGCGGTTGCACAACGACGCCGTCGCCTCCGCCCGGGCCCTCCGGCAGCGACGCAGCGTGCGCCTGTTCCGGCTCGCGGGCCACGCGCAGGAGCCGGAACCTTTCGAGATGGCCGACCACCGACAACTAGGGTGGCCTCGTGAACGGTAGCGGCGGGACTCCGGAGCGCCGGGCGCCCGCGCCGTCGGTGACCGACCCGTCGGTCCGGCCCGTTCCCGCCCCGCCGCCCAGCTACGACACCGACCGCGTGTGGACCCTGCCCAACGCGCTCAGCTTCCTCCGTCTGCTCGGCGTGCCGCTGATGCTCTGGCTGATCCTGGGTCCGCACGCCGACGTCATCGCCGTGGTCGTGCTGGCCGTGGCCGGCTTCACCGACTGGCTGGACGGTCACCTGGCCCGGCGCTGGCACCAAACCTCCCGGCTGGGGCAGATGCTGGACCCCGTGGCCGACCGGCTCTACATCCTGGCCGTCCTCCTCGGTCTGGCTGTCCGGGAGATCATCCCCTGGTGGCTGGTCATCGTGCTGGTCGCCCGGGACGTGGTCATCAGCGCCCTGGTGCCCGTGTTGCGGACCCGCGGCTTCTCCTCCCTGCCGGTGCACTTCCTCGGCAAGGCCGCCACCTTCAACCTGCTGTACGCCTTCCCGCTCGTCCTGCTCGGTGAGGGTGGGGGCACCTTGACCCTGGCGGCCAAGGTCCTGGGCTGGGCGTTCGTGCTGTGGGGGACCGGGCTCTACTGGTGGGCCGGGCTCCTCTACGTCGAGCAGACCGTACGGCTCGTCCGGACCTGGCCGCGGGTCACCCCGCACCGGGACCTGGCGTGAGCGCCACCGGGACGGGCCGGTCGGGTCCGCGCCCCGTCGACGCGAGCATGGACCTGCTGAACCAGATCCTCCGCCAGCCCGTAGACCCCGACTACGCGGTCGTCGCCGCCCGCGGCGGTTCACGCCCCCGCGCCCACCTGCTGCTCGCCGCAGCGGCGGTGCTGGTCGGGGCGATGTTTGCGGTCGGGGCCCTGCAGACCACCCGCTCGGCTCCGGCCCTGCAGACCGAGCGGGCCAGCCTGATCACCCGGGTGCAGGCCGCCGAGACCGCGCAGGACGAGCTGCGGGCCCGGGCGGCCGCCCTCGCGGCCGAGAACGCCACCCTCCGGGTGGCGGCGCTGGGGCTGGACGACACCTCGCAGGGCCTGGAGAAGGAGATCGCCACCCTGGGTCCGGTCGTGGGCACGACCCCGGTGACCGGGCCCGGCGTGGTCGTGATCGTGGACGACGCGCCCTCGGCCGCGAGCGACAACCGGGACCGGGTCCTAGACCTCGACCTGCAGGTGCTGGCCAACGGGCTCTGGCGGGCCGGGGCGGAAGCCGTGGCCATCAACGGACACCGGCTGACCACGGTGACCGCGATCCGCAGCGCCGGTGACGCCATCACCGTCGACTACCGCTCTCTCAACCCGCCGTACCGGGTGGAGGCGATCGGTGACCCCCGCAGCCTGCCGGCCCGGTTCAGCGAGTCCGCGGCCGGGGCCTGGTGGACCGACCTGTCCCGCAACCGGGAAATGCCGTTCAGCCTGGACACGGCCAAGAAGCTGGCCTTGGAGGCCGACCCGGGCATCACCCTCCGCTACGCGAAACGAGCCACGTCGTGATCCCCCTGCTGGGCTTGATCGCCGGCATCCTGCTCGGCCTTTATCTCGAGCCGACCATCCCGCAGGCGCTGCAGCCCTATGTGCCGATCGCGATCGTGGCGGCCATGGACGCCTTGTTCGGGGCCTTCCGGGCCTACCTGGAGGGGAACTTCACCGACCGGGTGTTCGTCGTGTCCTTCGTGTCCAACGTCCTGATCGCCGCCCTCATCGTCTACGTCGGGGACCAGATCGGGGTGGGCTCCCAGCTCTCCACCGGGGTGGTGGTGGTCCTGGGGATCCGGATCTTCACCAACGTGGCCGCGATCCGGAGGGCCCTGTTTCATGCCTGAGCCCACTGACGATCTGACCCCTGAGTCGGGTCACTCCCCTGAGGCCGGACGTCACCCCGAGGCCGTACGTCACCCTGAGGCCGGACGCGCCCGCGCGGGCAACCGTCGGCTGCGTTCCCTGCAACGGGCCCAGCAGCGGCTCTCCCGGAACCCGGACCCGGCCGGAGGCCCGGCTGCGGAGTCCTCGACCGGCCCGACGGACGGCTCGAGGGTCGGCCCCGCGGCAGCGGTGACGACCTCGCGCCACGGGCGTACCCGGACCCGGCTGTGGCGTTCGCTGGTCCACCCCGGACGGGGTCAGATCGTGGCGGCGGCGCTGCTGTTCCTGCTCGGGATGGCCGGGGTGATGCAGATCCGCATCAACACCGCCGACGACACCTACACCACCGCCCGGCGCGAAGACCTGATCCAGCTCCTCGACGGGCTCGGCTCGGGGCAGCGGCGGCTGGAGAGCGAGATTGCGGACCAGGAGCAGACCCGGACCAGCCTGCAGTCGGGCGCCGACACCCAGCGGGTGGCGCGGGAGGAGGCGGTCAAGCGGGCCGACGAGCTCTCCATCCTGGCCGGCACCGCCCCGGCCCAGGGCCCCGGCATCCGGATGCGGATCGCCGATCCCGCCGGCAAGGTCGGCCCTAACGTCCTGCTCGACGCCGTGGAGGAGATGCGCGACGCGGGTGCCGAGGTGATCGAGGTCAACAACACCGTACGGGTGGTCGGGTCGACCTGGTTCGGCGCGGACAGCCGGGGTCTGCTGGTCGACGGCCAGCCGGTCAGCCGCCCGCTCACGAT
This sequence comes from Propionibacteriales bacterium, assembly GCA_038198385.1. GTDB lineage: Bacteria > Actinomycetota > Actinomycetes > Propionibacteriales > Propionibacteriaceae > Microlunatus. The sequence goes on along the minus strand of JBBQAB010000608.1, from coordinate 3,771 downwards.
CGAGGTCATCGGCGACCCGCACAGCCTCGAGGAGGCGGCCCGTTTCCGCGGCGGGATCGTCTCCGAGATCACCGGACCCAAGATCGGCGGACAGGTGCAGATCGACCAGGAGACCCGTCTGGTCGTGGAGTCTTTGCACATCACCGGCGGACATCAGTACGCTCAGCCCGCGTCCTCACCTCCCACCCCTCGATGACGGACAACACCCAGGAGCCAGCCGTGTCGGACTATCCCGAAGACCTCAAGTACTCCGCCGACCACGAATGGGTCCGCAGCGGGAACGGATCGACCGTACGGGTCGGGGTCACCGAGTACGCCGCCGAGCAGCTCGGGGACATCGTCTTCGTCTCGCTCCCCACCGTGGGTGAGAGTGTCGCCGCCGGTGACGCCTGCGGGGAGCTCGAGTCCACCAAGAGCGTCTCCGACCTGCTGTGCCCGGTCCCGGGCGTGGTCACCGCGGTCAACCCGATGCTCGAAGGCAACCCCGAGACGGTCAACGCCGACCCGTACGGCGACGGCTGGCTCTTCGAGCTCGAGCTGGACGAGGCCGCCGACCTGGACGACCTGCTGGACGCCGACGCGTACGCCGAGCAGGTCACCGCCTGAACAGTGTGCCCTGAGGTACGCGGCCCCGCCCCGAAGCCCTAAACTCTGCATCACCCCTCGAGATCGACCGTTCCCTGGGTCTGGCCTCAACCGAAAGCTGCGATCGATGCCCTTCTGCACCAACTGTGGCCACGACAACCCTGACGGGAGCAACTTCTGTGGCCAGTGCGGCTCGCCGATCGGCGCGGGGCCGCGTCCCTCGGGTGAGCGTGCGTCGTCCGGGGACACCACCAAGACCATCCTGGGGGTGGTCGAGGACCGCGACACCGATGCCCTGACCTCCGACGACGAGGCTGCCGTCGGCGCACTCCCGCCGGGCTCGGCGCTGCTGATCGTGCAGCGCGGGTCCAACGCCGGCAGCCGGTTCCTGCTCGACACGGCCGAGATCACCGCCGGCCGCCACCAGAAGGCCGACATCTTCCTGGACGACATCTCCGTCTCCCGCCAGCACGCCCTGTTCTTCCGTACCGCCGACGGCACCCGGGTGCGTGACCTCGGCAGCCTGAACGGGACCTACGTGAACCGGTCGCTGGTGGACGAGACCCTGCTGCACCACGGTGACGAGGTGCAGATCGGCAAGTTCCGCCTGGTCTTCTACGGCAGCGGGCAGGACCGGGACCAGCGGTAGCCGCCGGTCATGACCGCCAACCCGGACCCCCGCAGGAACCCGACCCGCAGCATCGGCCAGGTGCTCGCCGCGCTGAAGGGCGACTTCAGCGACATCTCCATCTCCAAGATCCGGTTCCTGGAGACCGAGGGTCTGATCACCCCGGAGCGCGCCCCGTCGGGCTACCGGCGCTACGCCGACGCCGACATCGACCGGTTGCGCTACGTCTTGTCCGTGCAGCGTGACCACTACCTCCCGCTCAAGGTCATCCGCGACCACCTCGACCTGATGGACCGCGGGCTCCAGCCGCCGGCCATGCCGTCGCTGCGCTCGGGGCTCCCGGTCCCGGCCGAGCCCGGCCCGAGCGGACCCAGCGTCGACAGCGGTCCGGTCCCGACCGCACCGGTCGCCCCGGTGGTGCCCAAGCAGCCGCTGCGGCTGTCGCGGGCCGACCTGCTGGAGGCCAGCGGGCTGACCGAGGCGGCCCTGGTCGAGCTGGAACGGACCCAGATCGTGCTGCCGCGGCGGGGGACGGCCTTCTACGGACGCGACGCGCTGACCCTGGCCATCGCGGCCATGCGGATGGCCGAGTACGGGATCGACGGCCGCCACCTGCGGGCGTTCAAGATGTCGGCTGACCGCGAGGTGGGGCTGGTCGAGCAGGCCATCGCGCCGCACGTCCGGCGTTCCAGCGGCAACCGCGACGTCACCGGTGAGGTCACCCAGCTCGTGATCAGCTTTCACGCGGCCCTGGTCCGGACCGCGATGGAGGGCTGAGCCGGACCCCGTACGGCGGCTCCGCCGGGAGGGTTCGGGTGGCTCTGAGCACCCGAAGTAGGGTGGTGCCCATGCGCGAACTCGATGTGGTCGGTGTCCGGGTCGAGATGCCGTCGAATGCGCCGATGGTGCTGCTGCGTGAGGTGGGGGGGACCCGCTACCTCCCGATCTGGATCGGTGCCAACGAGGCCTCGGCCATCGCCAACGCGCAGGAGGGGGTCGTGCCGCCCCGCCCGTTGACCCACGACCTGATGGTCGACACCCTCTCCACGCTGGGGCACCGGCTCAGCGAGGTGCACATCACCGAGCTGGCCGGGGGCACCTTCTACGCGGTGCTGCTGGTCGACGGGATCGAGGTCTCCGCGCGACCCTCGGACGCGATCGCCCTCGCCCTGCGGGTGGGGTCGGAGATCTACTGCGCCGATGACGTGCTCGACGAGGCCGGCATTGAGATCCCGGAGGCCGAGGAGGACGAGGTCGAGAAGTTCCGGGAGTTCCTGGACCAGGTCAACCCCGACGACTTCGTCACCGGCGAGGAGCCCAAGGCCTAGTCAGCGCGTTCTCGGCTGAGTTGTGGGCGCCCCGTCCCGGGTGAGCGGGGGCGTCGGCACCCCAGATGGTGAATGGTATGAGGTTGTAGTAGAGGGTTCGACATTGCCCCGACCGGTTTCCGGCGTGTCGTTGACCCCCCTCGGGGCCGGGTCGTAGCGTTCACCAGGTAATGCGGACCGTGGAATTACGCGGAGGGAACTCGGGTGGGTTTCCTCTTCCCGTTCGCAGTTCTGCAGTTCTCATCGGAGGCAACGTGAGCAGCACCGATCTACCGGCCGCAACGACGGGTCCGGTCGAGCCCAGCCTGGGCGAGACCCAGGGCCTCCTCTTCGAGGGCGACTTCTCCCCGCTTCCGGTCGACCTCGGGTTCCGCGGCCCGGTCGCGTGCAGTGCGGCGGGCATCACCTACCGCCAGCTCGACTACTGGGCCCGTACGGGTCTGGTCGTCCCCGAGGTGCGCGGCGCCTCCGGCTCGGGTTCGCAGCGCCTCTACAGCTTCCGCGACATCCTGATCCTGAAGGTCATCAAGCGCCTGATCGACGCCGGCATCTCGCTGCAGCAGATTCGGACGGCCATCGACCACCTGCGTGCCCGTGGCGCCCAGGACCTGACCCAGGTCACGCTGATGAGCGACGGCGTCTCGGTCTTCGAGTGCACCTCCGACGACCAGGTCATCGACCTGGTCCGGGGCGGCCAGGGGGTCTTCGGGATCGCCCTCGGGGGCGTCTGGCGCTCCATCGAGGGCACCCTGTCCGAGCTGCCGGCCGAGCGGGCCGCGGCGGCGACGCCGGTCGAGGCCGAGACCACCGGTGACGAGCTGTCCCAGCGTCGCCGGGCCCGCGAAGCCAGCTGACCCTAGCCGCTGCTTCCCGGGTGCCCCAGGACCTACGGGCCTCCGGGAGCGTGGAGTAGTCTCGGACCTGTCGTACAGCAGCGCGGGAGAGTCCGACGGTCGCAGTGATGCACCGGCGGCGCCGAAGGGGCAACATCCCCGGAACCTCTCAGGCACCCAGACCGCGCGGTCATGGCAACTCTGGAGCCATCCGGTGACAGAGGGGGAATGCTGTCCGCCGAGCGGGCCGCATCCTTCTCAGGACGCCCGAAAGAAGCTCCCATGGCCGGCTCTGCCTCAGGTTCCCTCAACGCCCTCCCCGTGCTCAACTTCGCCTCCCGGCACATCGGTCCCGACGACAAGGAAATCGACGCCATGCTGACCGAGGTTGGCTTCG
>JBBQAB010000607.1:0-13173 GCA_038198385.1 Propionibacteriales bacterium | reverse complement strand
GGTGACGGTCGGCTTCGACCCGCCGTCCCTGCCCTGGGGTCGCGGACACCGGGGGTTGGACCTGGCGGCCCGGGTCGGGGACCCGGTGCTCGCGGCCGCGGACGGCACGGTCGCCTTCGCCGGACCCGTCGCCGGGCGTCAGGTGCTGGTGTTGGACCACGGCGGGGTGCAGACCACCTACGAGCCCGTCTCCCCCCGGGTCCGGGTCGGCGACCCGGTCCTGCTCGGTGAGGTGGTCGGGACCGTCGGAACCGGGTCCCACTGCCCCGCCGGCTGCCTGCACTGGGGCCTGAAGGAGGGTGCGACCTACCACAACCCGCTCGACCTGCTTACCGGCACGGCCCGGGCGCTCCGGCTCGTCCCTACCGACCTGGCCGCACGCGTCACGGTCGCCTCGGCCGAACGAGCGCTGACGTCGGCCCGGCTGGCCCAGTCCCTGCTCGCCGCCTCGGTCCCCACCTCAGCCCGACCCGGCCGTCACCACTTCGGCTGGCCGGTCGACGCCGGGGTCACCTCGGGCTTCGGTCTCCGGCTGCACCCGGTCCTGCACCGTTGGAAGCTGCATGACGGCACCGACCTGGGAGCGGCGTGCGGGGTCGCCATCCGCGCCCCGTACGGCGGGGTGGTGTCGCGCCTGACCCGTAACTCGGCGTACGGGAACCGGCTCTTCCTGACCCACGGGACCGTCGACGGGCGGCAGGTCGTCAGCGGGTACAACCACGCCACGGCGTACCTGGTCGCGACCGGGCAGCACGTCAGCGCCGGCCAGGTGCTGGGGTACGTGGGCAGCACGGGCCGCTCGACGGGCTGCCACCTGCACCTGATGCTGTGGCTGGACGGCCGTCTCGTCGACCCGATGACCTGGTGGTGACGGCGTGCCGGACCTCACGACGACCGGGCCGCCCGGTTCAGGCGCGCGGGTGGGCCTGCAGGTAGGCCGAGCGCAGCCGGTCGTCGGTCACGTGGGTGTAGATCTGGGTGGTGGCCAAGGAGGCGTGACCCAGGATCTCCTGCACCGACCGGAGGTCGGCCCCGCCCTCCAGCAGATGCGTGGCCATCGCGTGCCGCAGTCCGTGCGGGCCCAGGTCGGGGGCCCCGTCCACCAAGCGCAGCGCCTGGTGCACGATCCGCCGGACCACCCGCGGGTCGATCCGGCCACCCCGCTCCCCGAGGAAGACCGCCGACCCCGAGGAGTCCGTGGCCAGCACCGGACGGCCCTGGGTGAGCCAGGCCTCCAGGGCGGCCACGGCCGGTCGGCCGAGCGGCACCGACCGCTCCTTACGACCCTTGCCGAGGACCCGCAGCACCTGACGCTCCGGGTCGTAGTCGTCCGGGTCAAGACCGCACAGCTCCGAGACCCGTAGGCCGGCGGCGTAGAGCACCTCGAGCAGGGCGACGTCGCGCAGCCCCGTCGGCCCGCCGACCTCCTGGGCGGTCGCCACGGCCTGGGACAGCATCCGGGCGGCGTCGGACTGGCCGAGGGTCGCGGGCAGGGGCCGCACCACCCGCGGCGACCTCAGCGTCGCGGCCGGGCTGTGGACGACCCGGTCGGTGTCGCCGGCCCATGCGAAGAACACCCGGACCGCCGCGGACCGGCGCTGCAGGGTGCTGCGGGACTGGCCGAGGCTCTGCTGCCGGGCCAGCCAGCTGCGCAGCGCGCGCAGGTCCACCTCCGCCAGCGTGCGCAGACCCAGCCGGGTGAGATGGGTCATCAGCCCGCGCAGGTCGGTCCCGTAGGCCCGTATCGTGTGCTCGCTCAGGTGCCGCTGCCGCCGCAGATGACGCTCGTAGTCGGCCAGCGCCTCCACGAAGGCCGGCGGCAGCCGCTCCTCGCCCGCCTCGGTCGGGCCCTGCGCAGGGTCGGGGTCCATCTGCCCACCATCGTCGGCGGTCCCGGCTCTGGCAAGCCGCCACACCGGTCCTCCCATCCCCGACGGGGCACCCCGTCGGCCCGCGTCCGGGCGATAGCGTGGTCCCGTGACCGCGCAAGAGCCAGCCCTGACCGACGACCACCTGCGCTCGGGAGGCACGGTGCTCCCGATCACGCGCTGGGGAACCCCGGTGATGCACGTCCAGACCCGGCCCGTGACCGCCTTCGACGACGACCTCCGAGCCCTGGTCCGCGACATGTTCGCCACCATGTACGCCGCCGAGGGTGTCGGGCTCGCCGCCACCCAGGTCGGCCGGGACCTGTCGGTCTTCGTCTACGACTGCCCCGACGAGAACCACATCCACCGGGTCGGTGTGGTGTGCAACCCCGTGGTGACCCTGCCCGAGGGCAAGGACCGCAAGCTGGACGCGGCCGACGAGGGGTGTCTGTCCTTCCCCGGCGCCTACATCGAGCTGGCCCGGCCCGACGTCGCGGTCTGCGTCGGCCAGGACGCCTTCGGAGCATGGGTCGAGGTCACGGGGACGGGCCTCCTCGCGCGGTGCCTGCAGCACGAGACCGACCACCTGAACGGGACCGTGTTCGGCGACCGTCTGTCGGGCCGGGCCCGCAAGAAGCTGCGGGCCCAGCACGAGGACATCGCCCACACCTACCCCGACGACTGGCCGGTCAGCCCGCGCGACCGGAGCGAGGACGACGAGGATCAGGACGACCAGGAGGACGAGGTGAGGGGCCGCGGGGGGCCGGGTTGCGGGTCGGCGAGGGCGTAGCAGGCCACTGCGGCCGCTGCGGCCACGTTGAGCGAGTCGATGCCGGCCGCCATCGGGATCACGGCCCGGACGTCGGCCGCGTCGGTCCAGCGGTCGGTCAGGCCGCCGCCCTCGGTCCCGAGCAGGATGGCAACCCGCTGGCCGGGAGCGACCCCGGCGGCGACCCGGGCCAGGTCCACCGCGTCGGGCCGCAGGCTGAGCGCGACGGTGAGAAAGCCGGCGTCGGCCAGCATCTCGGGAGCGTTGTACCAGTCCGCCAGCCGGGCCCAGGGCAGCGAGAACACCGCACCCATGCTGACCTTGATCGACCGACGGTAGAGGGGGTCGGCGGCGCGGGGGGCCAGCAGCGCCCCCTCCCAGCCCAGGCCGGCGGCGTTGCGCAGGATGGCCCCGACGTTGGTGTGGTCCACGATCTCCTCAAGGACGACGAGCCGGCGCAGGGCCAGCAGGTCGGCGACGGTGCGCCGCTGCTCCCGGTGCAGGGAGGCCAGCGCCCCGCGATGCACATGGAATCCGGTCACCTCCTCGGCCAGCGCCTCCGAGACCACGTACACCGGCACCTCGGGCCACCGGTCCAGCACATCCGTCAGCCCGACCAGCCACCGCTCGGCGAGCAGGAAGGACCGCGGTCGGTAGCCGGCCTCGACCGCCCGACGGATGACCTTCTCCCCCTCGGCGATGAACAGACCCTGCTCGGTCTCCAGATGCCGCCGCAGGGAGGTCTCGCGCAGCCGTACGTAGTCGGAGAGCCGGCCGTCCCCCGCCTCGGTGACCGGGCTCAGCACGACCCCGCCCCCGCCGCGGGCCGGGCGTCGTCGACCCGGGACCCGCGGGTCATGCGACCCGCTGGGCGAGCTTGCGCCGCACCTCGAGCAGCACGTCGCGGACCTGACCGGCCTGACGGGGGTGGCCACCGGCGAGCACGCCGACGGTGAGGCCGTCAACCTCCCCGGTCGCCGGGGTCCAGGCGGTAGCAGCCTCGGCGTGGTCGGCGCGGACGCAGAACGTACGGCTCGTCTCGGCCTCCGCCGACGCGGCGGCGTTGGCGTCCGGGTCACCCGTGGCCACCAGCACGTACCAGGCCCCGTCCAGGTCGCCCGTCGCGTAGGCCCGCGGCAGCCAGACCAGCTCGGCCCGCTCCGCCATGGCCACCACCACCGGTGTCGCCTCGGGAGAGACCACGGTGACCTCCGCCCCAGAGGCCAGCAGCCGGGGCAGCCGCCGCTCCGCCACCGCACCCGCTCCCACGACGACCACCCGGCGCCCGGAGAGCCGCAGCCCGGACAGGTACGCCCGACGGTCGGGGGGCGGCGGCGGAGGACTCACCCCTCCATCCTCGCTCAGGTCGGTCCCGTCCCCGGGTGGCGTCCCGCGGGGCGGGGGTTCTGGGCCGAGCGGTCAGACGAACAGACCTCAAGGAGGAACGGAGAAAGTCTCAAGCCTTGCTTATGTGCTCAGCAAGTCTATAGTCTTGCCTGATGTCCTTCGTCCTGACGGTTGACCAGATCGACTCCCGCCACCACGGTGACCTCGTCGACACCGCGGTCGGCCGACTCGCGGAGCTGCCGACCATCCTCCCCTTCGTCCGAACGGTGGGCGACGAGCTCCAGGGCGTCCTCGACCAGGTTCCGTCAGTGGTCACGGCCATCCTGGACCTCATGCGATCGGAACAGTGGCATGTCGGGCTCGGCATCGGGGACGTGGAGCGTCCTCTCCCGCAGGACTCGCGCTCAGCCCGCGGGTCGGCCTTCCTGGCCGCCCGCACCGCCGTGGACCGCGCCAAGTCCGACCCGAGCCACCTCAGTGTGGTCGCGGCCGAACCGGTCGACCACGCCGACACCGACGCCGAGGCCTTCCTGCGGCTGCTGACCGCGGTGCGCGCCCGACGCAGCGAGCCGGGGTGGGCCGCGACGGACCTGATGGCCGCCGGCGCCACCCAGGCGGAGGCGGCCGCCCAGCTCGGTGTCTCCCGGCAGGCGGTGGGCCAACGGCTCCGGGCCGCCCAGTGGGCCCTCGAGCGGGCCGCGGTCCCCGCCCTGACCCGTCTGCTGGAGCGGGCCGACGCCACCCGTACGCGGGCGCACCGGCCGTGACCACGATCTCGGTCCTCGCGCTGGCCCTCTGGGTCCTGGTGGTCGCCGTGAGCCTGGTGACCTGGGTGCGGCTCCCCGCGGCCGCGCGCCCCTGGCTCAGCCGAGGCCCCGTGCTGGTCGGGGTGATCGGGCTGCTGGGGACCGGTACGGCCGGGGTAGCCGCGCTGGCCCAGTGCGGCGGCCCCGTGGCCGCACCCTGGTCCTGGCTCGCGGTGGGGGTCGCCGCCGCGGCGGCCGTTCTCGTCGGCGGCGCCGTCACCTTCTGCATCCTGGCTCTGGCCGACGTCTCCTCCCGTCCGGGGACCGGGCGGGTGCACAGGACGATCCTGCGCGGCGGAGCGTGGATCGGGTCCCTGGAGCGACTGACCCTGCTGGGCACCCTCCTCGCCGGCTGGCCTGCGGGTGTGGCCGCGATCGTGGCGGTCAAGGCCTTCGCCCGCTACCCCGAGCTGAAGTCCGGGCAGGCCACCGGGGCCATCGAACGCTTCATCATCGGCACGTTCACCAGCCTGGGCTGCGCTGCGCTCTGCGCCGGGGTGGCCCGGCTCTTCCTCTAGAGGCCGGAGGACCTCGGCGAGCACCTAGGGCTCCGTCGTTCGGGGCGTCCTAGAGTGACCGGGTGTCGACACCCCACCTCGGAACTCTGGACTGGCAGCCCGCGACGGAGCGTCCGGAGCTGCTGGCCGCACCCGTTCTGGCCGCCCTCACCGGCGGCGGCCCGCTCTGCTTCGTCGCTCCGATCGACCCGGAGCTCGCCGACACCCAGGCGTTCTGCACGGCCTACGAGGTCCGGCTGGCCGCCTCGGCCAACTGCGTCGTGGTCGCGGGCCGGCGGGCGGAGACCACCACCCTCGCGGCGTGCCTGGTGCTGGCCACCGACCGGGCCGACGTGAACCGGACGGTCCGTCGGCGCCTCGACGTCCGCAAGATCTCCTTCGCCCCGATGGAGGAGGCGGTCCAGAGCAGCGGCATGGCCTACGGCGGCATCACCCCGGTCGGGCTTCCTGCGGGCTGGCCCTTACTGGTCGACGACGCGGTCGCGGTTCAGGAGTGGCTGGTGGTCGGCAGCGGGATCCGGGGCAGCAAGCTGGCCGTCCGCGGCGCCGACCTGGCCCGGCTTCCCGGGGCCCAGGTCCTCACCCTGACCGTACCGGCGGGCTGACGTCAGGTCGCCGGCTCAGCGCAGCAGGTTGATGATGGCGGCCACCCCGACGGTGACGATGACCACCCGGTAGACCAGCGGCGGGATGCGTCGTCCGACCCGGGCCCCCACCTGGGCTCCGAGGACCGACCCAACGGCAAGCACGCCCACGATGGTCCAGTCCACGTGCGAGATGAGGACGAAGACCACGCCCGCGACCGCGTTGGCGATCGCGGTCAGGACGTTCTTCAGGCCGTTGATCCGGGTGATGCTCTCCGTCAGAGCGACCCCCATCACCGCGATCACCAGCACCCCTTGGGCGGCGCCGAAGTAGCCCCCGTACGCGCCGGTCCCGACGATGACGGGGAACAGCCACGGCGGTCCGTCCGCGGGGCCCTCCCCTCTTCCGAGCCGGGCCCGCCGCACCGCGATCGTGCGCGACAGCCACGGGCCGATGATGACCAGCACGCAGCCGATCCCGATCAGGACCGGGACGATCGCGTCGAAGGCCGCCGCCGGCAGCCGTAACAGCAGCAGAGCGCCGATCACGGCTCCGATCAGCGAGGCGAGGCCGTAGCGGAGGATCCGTCTCCCCTGCCCGACCAGCTCCTGGCGGCTGGCCAGCGCACCCGACAGCGACCCGGGCGCCAGCCCGATGCTGTTGGAGACGTTGGCCAGCAACGGGGGAACCCCGAGCGCCAGCAGGGTGGGGAAGGTGATCAGCGTCCCCGTCCCCACCACCGTGTTGATCAGGCCCGCCGCCCCGCCCGCGAGGAACAGGAGCAGCAGGTCGGTCCAGCTCACCGACCGGGGGTCGGCTGACTCTCAGGCTCCTCAGCCCGGCCGGCCCCCGAAGGGTCGGCGGAGTCGGGGTCGGCGCGACTCGAGCCGGAGTCGGGGTCGGCGGGACTCGAGCCGGAGTCGGAGTCGGCGGGGCTCGGATCGGTGGAGGTCTGAACCGCCTGGCCCTCCGCGCTCGACCCGATCCCCAGGGCCGGGGTGGCCTCCGCGGCCGCGGCCACGCTCAGGCGACCGGGGTTCTCCAGCTCGTACGCGGCGTCGATGGCGGCCTGCACGGTCCGGGCAGACGCCTCGGACTCCTCGGCGTTCTGCCTCGAGATCTCGCTCTGCACGTCGATCTTGGGCGGGGCCGTGAACTGGCCCTTCGCGGCACCCGGAATCGAGGAGGTGATCTGGCCGACCGCACTACCCAGGCCCTCCAGGGCCTTGTTGAGCTCGCTCGGCACGATCCAGACCTTGTTGGCGTCACCCTTGGCCAGCGCGGGCAGCATCTGCATGTACTGGTAGGCCAGCAGTGCCTGGTCCGGCTCGCCGGCGTGGATGGCCCCGAAGACCGTGGTGATGGCCTGCGCCTCGCCCTCGGCCCGCAGCATCTGCGCCTGCCGGTCCGCCTGCGCCCGGAGCACGGCGGCCTCCCGGTCACCCTGGGCCCGCAGGATCGCGGACTCCTTCTCCCCGCCCGCGGCCAGGATCTGCGACTGCCGCTGTCCTTCAGCGATCAGGATCGAGGCCCGCTTGTCGCGCTCGGCCCGGGCCCCCTTCTCCATCGCGTCCCGGATGGTCGCCGGCGGCTCGATGGCCCGCAGCTCGACCCGGTTGACCTTGATGCCCCACTTGCCGGTGGCCTCGTCGAGGACGACCCGCAGGTTCTGGTTGATGCCCTCACGGCTGGTCAGAGCCTGTTCCAGGTCCAGCCCGCCGATGATGTTGCGGAGCGTCGTCATCGTGAGCTGCTCGATGGCCTTGATGTAGTCCTGGGCCTCGTACGCCGCCCGGACCGGGTCGATGACCTGGAAGTAGATGACCGAGTCGATGTTGACCATCAGGTTGTCCTCGGTGATCACTCCCTGGGGCGGGAAGGGCACCACGTGCTCCCGCATGTCCAGGTTGTAGCGGACCTTGTCCAGGACCGGCACCACCAGGTGAGGTCCGGGTTCCAGGGTGCGCTTGAACTTGCCGAGGCGCTCGACAATCCCGACCCGCTGCTGGCGGACCACCTGCACGGCCTGGACGATGAAGAAGATCACCGCCAGCGCGACCACCAGGCTGACGACCAGAGAAGCTGTATCCACGTTGTCCCTACCTGTCTTGTTGGGTTGTCGTACCGGTCAGCCCCGCAGCGCCCGCCACCCTCAGTGGCCGGTCCCGGCCCGTCCCCGCAGGGTCGGGCCGGACGCTCACGGCAGGGCCTCGTGCTTGGGATAGACGACCGCGACCGCGCCGTCGATCTCGTAGACCTCGACCTCGGTCCCCTTCTCGATCACGATGTCGGAGGAGTAGGGACGGGCCGACCAGCTCTGGCCGTCCACCTTCACCTCACCTCCGGAACGGTCGATCTGGGAGACCGCCGTCCCGCTGCTGCCGACCATCTTCGCCATCGAGGACTTGTAGCCCGGCATGGTGCGCACCTTGGCCAGCAGCGTCGGCCGCAGGGCCAGCAGCATGGCCGCGCTGACGCCCGAGGCGCTGAGGATCTGCAGCCACCACAGGTCGGGGGCGGCGACCGAGACCAGGGCCCCGGCTACGGCACCGACCGCGAGCATGAGCAGGACAAGGTCCAGCGAGATGATCTCGGCCACGGCGAGCAGGAACGCCAGGCTCAGCCAGAGCGCCCAGATGTGTTGTCCCAGCCAGTCCATCAGGTTCACCCCCACTGTTCGCCCCGCCCTGTCCGGCCTGCTGGTCGGACCTCCATCGTGCCACCCTGGCCCAGCGCCGGCCCAGGTTCGGGGTGCAGCGGCGGTTCAGGGTGCAGCGGTTCAGCGGGCACGGGCGGTCCACCGTCCGTCGGTCTCGGTCAGGCTGAGGGGCAGCTCGAACGTCTCGGTCAGGCTGTCGGCCGTCAGGGTCTCCCGCAGCGGACCCGCCGCCATCACCGACCCACCCTTCAGCAGCATGGCGTGGGTGATGCCCTCGGGGATCTCCTCGACGTGGTGGGTGACCAGGACCGAGGCCGGGGCGTCCTCGTCCAAAGCCAGGTCGCTCAGGGTCCGCACCAGCGTCTCCCGGCCGCGCAGGTCCAGGCCTGCAGCTGGCTCGTCGAGCAGCAGCAGCTCGGGGTCGGTCATCAGGGCCCGGGCGATCTGGACGCGCTTACGCTCCCCCTCGCTCAGAGTCCCGAAGGTCCGGTCGGCCAGGGTCTCGATACCGAGCTGGGCCAGGAGCTGGTCGGCGCGGCGGTGGTCGAGCGCGTCGTACTCCTCCCGCCACCGGCCCAGCACCGCGTACGAAGCCGAGACCACGACGTCGTGCACCCGCTCACCACGGGGGATCCGCTCGGCCAGCGACGCGGACGTGAGACCGATACGGGGCCGGAGGTCAAACACGTCGACGGTGCCCAGCACCTCCCCCAGCAGTCCGGCGACCCCGGCAGAGGGGTGGATCTGGGCCGAGAGCACCTGGAGCAGGGTGGTCTTGCCCGCCCCGTTGGGGCCGATCACCACCCACCGGTCGGTCTCGTCGACCGTCCAGTTGATGTCGTTCACCAGGGTCGCGTCGCCCCGCACGATGGTCACGCCTGCGAGATCTACGACTGCCGCCATGGGGGGAAACCTACCGCCCGGGGCACCGCCGTCCCACAGCGACGCTGCGGACCGCCCTCCCCCACCGGCCCGCTCCGGCGATTCGTCCCCGGCACCGGAGCGAGCACGTACGGTGTAGCGGTGGAAGCGTTGCCCTCCCTGCGGATGACGGTAAACCTCAACGCCATGCTCAACACCCGGCTGCCCGCAGAGCACGCGGTGGCGGCGGTGCTGCGCAACGACGTGGCTCATCACGTCGTCGACCCCGACGAGCGGCTCAGCCTCGACCCGTTCCGCGCCACCGCCCTGGACGACGCCCTCTCCACCATCGCTGAGCGGGAGCGGGAGCGGTGGATCCTGACCCTGCCGCGGCCGGGCCTGCTCGGAGCCCTGCGCGGGCCGGCTGAGCTCAACCAGGCGGCGCTGGAGGCCGGCGAGGCGGTCGTGGCCTCCTCGGCCGGTCTGGCCCTGGTCCCCTACCGGGTCGGCCAGGCGGTCCAGTGGCGGGTGTTCGACGCCGAGCGGCCCTTCGCCCCACCCCCGACCTACGACGCCGAGCGCGAGCTGAGCGAGTCCATCCTGCGGGCCGCGGAGACCCTGACCCGGCTGGAGGTCGGAGCCGGCCGGCGTCCGAGGACCGCCACCCTCGACCTGCCCACGGCCTACACCCCCCGCCAACAGGCGAGCGTCGACCGGGCCCTGCGGCTGCTGCTGGCCTGCGACACCGCGCTCGAGAACGACGGTGCCTCCATCTCCTCGTTCGAGGCCGACGCGCGGTCCCGTGAGCTCCGTACGGTCCGGGCCGCGGCCAGCCAGGCCCTCTGCGCAGCCGCGACCTGGGTCGGGGTCTGAGCCACCGACCCCCCGGAGTCGCGGAACGGGGGCGTCCGGCTCGGCGTACGCCTCTATCCTGGACGGCATGCTGGACGGACCCACCCCACCCCTGGGCACGCTGTTCGCCATCGGGGGAGCCGAGGCCAAGCTGCGACGCCGGACGGTGCTGCGCGCCTTCGTCGCGGCCGGGGGCGGCGCCCAGGCCCGGATCGCCGTGGTCCCCACGGCCTCCTCGCTCGGGAGCGAGGTCGTCGAGGTCTACCAGGCGGTGTTCGGCTCACTCGGTGCCGGCGAGGTGGTCCCGCTCCGCCCGGAGAGCCGGGCCGACGCCCACCGGCCCGACCTGGCCGCCCAGCTCGAGGACGTGACCGCGGTCTTCATGACCGGCGGCAACCAGCTCAAGCTCAGCTCCTACGTCACCGGCACCCCCTTCGGTGACGCCATCCACCGGGCCTACCAGCGCGGGGCGGTGGTCGGGGGCACGTCGGCCGGCGCCAGCATCCTGGCCGAACACATGATCGCGTTCGGGTCGGGCGGCTCGACCCCACGCCAGCGGATGAGCCAGCTCTCGGTCGGGCTGGGCCTGCTGCCGGGGGTGGTCGTCGACCAGCACTTCGAACAGCGCAACCGCTACGGCCGCCTGCTGTCGCTGGTCGCGCAGTCGCCCTCGCTGCTCGGCCTGGGGGTGGACGAGGACACCGCGGCGGTGGTCCGCGACGGCCACCTGCTCGAGGTCGTCGGCCGCGGTGCGGTCACCGTCGTCGACGGCACCCATCTCGTCTCCAACTCCTTTACGGCGCCCCGTTCGGCCCCGCTGCTGGTCTCGGGGGCCAGCCTGCACGTACTGCCGGCCGGCAGCCTGTACGACCTCACCACCCGGACCCTGGTCGCCCACGAGACACCGGTTCCTGACACCGAGGTGCTCGAGGTCCGGGCCGCCGAGGCCGACCTCCGCCAGCTCGCCGGGGACATCGCCGCAGAGGGTCGCGAGCCGGGTTCCACCCGCCAGCTCCGCCGCAGCCGCCGCACCTGAGCCCGTCGGTCGGAGCCGCCGTGGCTCAGCCGGGAACCGCGCGGCCGCGGTGACGTCGAGGCGCTTGGCCACCCGGGGCCCACCGGTGCAAGGATCGGCCTGCCGACCAACCGAGGAGCGACGTGTCCGACCCCGCCCTGACCCCGCAGGCCCACCCGAGCCTGCAGGCTGACCCGAGCCCCCAGGCCGACCTGACCCCCCAGGCCGACCTCACGATCGTGTCGAGCCGGGTCTACCGCGGACCCAACCTGTGGCACTACGAGCCGGCCATCCAGCTGGTGGTGGACCTCGGCGTGCTAGAGGACTTCCCCACGAACCTGCTGCCCGGCTTCCCCGACGCGCTGCTGGCGGCGCTGCCGGGGCTGTCGAACCACAGCTGCAGCCGGGGCCGGCGGGGCGGCTTCGCCGAACGCCTGCACGAGGGCACCTGGGTCGGCCACGTCGCCGAGCACGTCGCTCTGCAGCTCCAGCAGGCGGTCGGGCACGACATGCGGCGGGGCAAGACCCGTCAGGTGCCGGGGGCCCGGGGTCGCTACAACGTGATCTACGCCTACTACGACGAGTCGGTCGGCCTGGCCGCCGGCGAGCTGGCGGTCCGGCTGGTCAACCACCTCATCGCCCCGGACCCCGAGTTCGACTTCGAGGCCGCCCTGGAGCGCTTCATCGTCCGCGGCGAGCGGACCGCGTTCGGACCCTCGACCCAGGCGATCGTGGACGAGGCGGTCAGCCGTGACATCCCCTACCTCCGGCTGAACACCGCCTCCCTGGTCCAGCTCGGCCAGGGGGTCCACCAGCAGCGCATTCGGGCCACCATGACCTCGATCACCTCCTCCATCGCGGTCGACATCGCCAGCAACAAGGAGCTGACCCTCAACCTGCTGTCGGCGGCCGGGCTGCCGGTCCCGAAGTCGCAGTCGGTCCGCGACGTCGACGACGCCGTACGGCTGGCCCAGCGGATCGGCTACCCGGTGGTCCTGAAGCCGCTGGACGGCAACCACGGTCGCGGGGTGATGCTCGACCTCCGCGACGCCGAGGACGTCCGGCGGGCCTACGTCACCGCCGAGCAGGAGTCCCGCGGCGGTGCGGTGATCGTGGAGACCTACGTCACCGGCCGGGACTACCGCTGCCTGGTCATCGGTGGCCGGATCGCCGCCATCGCCGAGCGGGTTCCGGCCCACGTGGTCGGCGACGGCAGCGCCACCGTGACCCAGCTGGTGGAGCAGACCAACGCGGACCCCCGCCGCGGGGTGGGTCACGAGAAGGTGCTGACCCGGATCCGGGTCGACCAGGCCGCGGTCGACCTGGTGGCCGGCCAGGGCTTCGCGATGGAGGACGTGCCCCCGGCGGGCACGACCGTCCGCCTGACCCTGACCGGCAACATGTCCACCGGCGGCATCTCCATCGACCGCACCTTCGAGGCGCACCCGGAGAACATCGAGATCGCCGAGGAGGCCGCCCGCGTCGTCGGTCTCGACATCGCCGGCATCGACTTCATCGCGCCCGACATCACCCTGCCCGTCCGCGAGACCGGCGGCGCGATCTGCGAGGTGAACGCGGCACCGGGCTTCCGGATGCACACGCACCCGACGGTCGGTGACCCCCAGTACGTGGCCAAGCCGGTGGTAGACATGCTGTTCCCGCCGGGCACCGAGAGCCGGATCCCGATTGTGGCCGTGACGGGCACCAACGGCAAGACGACCACCTCGCGGATGATCGCGCACATCTTCAAGGGGATCGGCAAGAAGGTCGGCATGACCTCCACCGACGGGGTGCTGGTCGACGAGCGGCTCATCATCCGCGCCGACGCGTCCGGTCCGCGCTCGGCCCGGATGGTGCTGCAGAACCCCCGGGTCGACTTCGCCGTCTTCGAGG
>JBBQAB010000606.1:0-2563 GCA_038198385.1 Propionibacteriales bacterium | reverse complement strand
CCGGGCGGTCGTCCGCCGCCGGGTGACGGCTGGCTCCGAGAGGGGGTCAGGGTCGCCACGGGCGTCTACTCCTTCGATCCGCCGATCTCGCCGTTGCCCGGACGACGTCCGGCCACGAGCTCGTGCACTGCCGCCGCGAAGGCTTCCCCACGGGCGGCGTAGTCGGTGTACATGTCCTTGCTGGCGCACCCCGGGGTCAGCAGTACTGCGTCGCCGGGCCGGGCCAGCGCCGCAGCCGCCGCGACGGCCTGCGCCATGACCCCACCGTCACCGGTCGGGGCCACCGCCCTAGTTTCGACGCCGGTGATGACTTCGGTGGGGACATCGGGCGCGTGTCGAGCGAGGGCTTCCGCGATCACGGCGCCGTCCGCACCGATCAGCACCACCCCCCGCAGGCTGTTGCGGTGGGCGATCACCAGCTCGTCGAAGGTGGTCCCCTTCGCCTGCCCGCCGGCGATCCACACGACCGACCCGAAGGCCCGCAGGGCGGCGTCGGCCGCGTGCGGGTTGGTGGCCTTGGAGTCGTCCACCCAGCGGATCCCGGCGTGCTCCAGCACGGTCTCGATCTTGTGGGCGCCCAGCCGGACCCGCCGCAGACCGTCGCGCACCGCGGTGGCCGGCACCCCGTACGAGCGGGCCAGGGCCGCCGCCGCCAGCGCGTTGGCCACGTTGTGCGGCGCGGCCGGGGAGATGTCGGCCAGCGTGGCCAGCTCGAGAGCCGAGTCCCGCCGCTGCTCGATGAAGGCCCGGTCCACCAGCAGGTCGTCGACCACGCCGAGCATCGAGGGTCCGGGGGTGCCCAGCGTGAAGCCGATGGCCCGGGCCCCCTCGACCACGTCGGCCTCGACCACCATCTCCTCGGTGGCCGGGTCGGCGACGTTGTAGACGCAGCTCGCATGGACCCCGGTGTAGATCGTCGCCTTGGCGTCGCGGTAGGCGTCGAAGCTGCCGTGCCACTCCAGGTGGTCCGGCTGCAGGTTGAGCACGGCGGCCGAGTGCAGGGCCAGGGAGCTCGACCAGTACAGCTGGTGGGAGGAGAGCTCCACCGCCAGCACGTCGTACGGCTCCGGGTCGAGCACGATCTCCATGATCGGCCGCCCGATGTTGCCGACGGCAGCCGTCCGCAACCCGGCCGCGGCGAGGATCGACTCCAGCCTCTGGGTGGGGGTGGTCTTGCCGTTGGTCCCGGTGATCCCGAGCCACGGGATCACCTTCTGCGGCCGGCTCAGCCGCCAGGCGAGCTCGACCTCGCTCCAGATCGGGACGGCCCGGGCCGCCGCCTGGACCAGCAGCGGGTTGCGCGGGGACCAGCCGGTGGTGATGACCAGGTCCGCGTCCGCGGGCAGGGTGGCGGTGGAGCCGGGCCCCAGCCGTACGGTCCCGCCCAGCACCTCCAGCAGCTTGCCCTTGTCGTCGTTGGCCTCGGTGACGAGGTCGTCCAGGACCGTGACGCGGGCGCCGAACTGGAGCAGCCCGTCGGCCGCGGCGAAGCCGGAGACACCGATCCCGGCCACGACGACGTGCACCTGGTCCCACGGGGAGGCGCCGTCGGCCTGGCTCAGCCAGCCCAGCCTCCTCACGCTCCGGACACCCACTCGGCGTAGAAGATGCCCAGGCCGCCGGCGACGAAGAGCCCGGCGATGATCCAGAACCGCATGACGATCGTCACCTGAGCCCAGTTGAGCAGCTCGAAGTGGTGGTGGATGGGCGACATCTTGAAGATCCGCTTGCCCTTGGTCAGCTTGAAGTAGCTGACCTGCAGGACGACCGACATGACCTCGATCACCAGCAGGCCACCGAGGATGATCAACAGCAGCTCAGTGCGGGTGAAGATCGCCATCCCGGCCAGCGCGCCGCCCAGGGAGAGGGAGCCGGTGTCGCCCATGAAGATCTTGGCCGGCTCGGCGTTCCACCACAGGAACCCGAAGCACGCCCCGGCCAGGGCGACCGCCACCACCGCCAGGTCGTACGGGTCGCGAACCTCGTAGCACTTGGGGCCGGCCGATGCGGTGTAGGCGCAGGACTGGTTGTACTGCCAGATGTTGACCAGGGTGTACGCGCCGAAGATCATCACGCAGGCCCCGGCGGCGAGGCCGTCGAGACCGTCGGTCAGGTTCACCCCGTTGCTTGCCGCCGCGATCAGCAGCATCACCCAGACGATGACGAGCACCAGGGGCAGGTGCAGCCACTCGATGTCGCGCAGGAACGAGACGAAGCGGGACGCGGGCGTGATGCCGCGCTCGTCGGGGAAGTGCAGGGCCAGCAGTGCGAAGATGATCGCCACGATCGACTGCCCGGCGATCTTGGCCTTGCTGCGCAGCCCGAGCGAGCGCTGCTTGCTGATCTTGATGAAGTCGTCGAGGAACCCCACGACCCCCAGCCCGGCAAACAGGAACAGCACGAGCAGGGCTGAGGCCGAGGGGGCCGTCCAGGTGATCACGTGGCTCAGCAGGTACGCCGCGAGAACGGCGGCGATGATGACCAGGCCCCCCATGGTCGGGGTGCCGCGCTTGACGTGGTGGGAGGTCGGACCGTCGTCGCGGATCAGCTGGCCGTACCCCTT
>JBBQAB010000605.1:0-9659 GCA_038198385.1 Propionibacteriales bacterium | reverse complement strand
CCGTCCGCCGACGAGCCTGCTCCAGGAGCCGGTCGACGTCGCCGACCTGGCCGCGGGGAGTGCGGATCTGCCGCCCACCGACGCCGTGCTGCTCACCGGCCCGCACGTGAGTGTCGTGGTGCGGCCCTCGGGCACCGAGCCCAAGTTGAAGTGCTACCTGGAGGTCCGCGCCGGGACGGCACCCAGCTCCGACGTCGCCGCGGACCGCAGCCGCGCCCGCGCGGCTTTGCGACGGCTGCGCGCCGAGATGGTGGAGGCTCTGGGCCTGCCAACCTGAGCCGTCGGCTGGACCCCGCCGACCCAGAGGCACCAAAGACGCCGGAGACCCCAGAACCCCGCGGGATGCTCCCCACGGGGTTCTACGTACGGGTTCTGCTCAGGGGGTTCCGCTCACGGGGTCTGGGCTCAGCTACCGGGCCAGTAGCCGGTGACCTTCTCAAAGCCCCGCGCGCCGGCCCGGTCGATCAGGGCCTTGACCAGGGCGAAGATCGCTCCCTCGATGGTGGCGGCGATCAGGATCCGCGTGAGGGAGTACTCCGACTGCAGGGCCGTCGGCGCGTCGTCCTCTTTTGCGACCCGCTTCCAGATCTGCCGGAAGAGGAGCGACGCCAGGCTCCCGGCGGCGAGGCTGGCGGCCATCCCGACGGGACGGTAGGCCAGCTTGGCCCCGGTGCTCATCGGGCCTTCCTGATGATCAGGATGGCCACGATGACCAGCGGCACGGCGAGCACGGCGAGCTGCGCCGCGCGGGGGGCCTTCTGGTAGCGGACCCGCAGGTCCTCGGTGGCGTCAGCCGCCTTGACCCTGCCCTCGGCCAGCTTCTCCTGGGCCTGGGCCTTGCCCTCGGCCAGCTTCTCCTGGGCCTGGGCCTTGCCCTCGGCCAGCCTCTCCTTGCCCTCGGCGACCTTGACGTGGACCTGCTCCTTGCCCTCGGCGACCTTCCGCTGGGCCTGGCCCTTGACGTCGACCTTCTCGGCCAGGGCGTCGACCGAGGAGGTGAGGCGGGCACGGGTGGCCTCGATGTCGGCCTCGATCTGGTCGGCCGAGGCGTCGGCCGGAAGGTCGGCCCGGGTGGGATCGCTCATCGCTTGATCGTCTCCTTGATCTCCTGGACGTCGTCCTTGACGCTGTCCATGGCGCGGGTGGGGACCGGGGGCGCAGCCTGGCTGACCTTCTTGCGACCGACCAGCGCGGCAACCCCCGCGACCACGAACACTACGACGGTCACGATCAGGGCCGCGAGCCAGGCGGGCAGCACCAGGGCCAGGGCCAGCACACCGGTGGTCAACAGCAGGCCGAAACCGAACAGGGCGAGGACACCCGCGGCGCCGAAGGCCCCGATGCCGGCCCCGAAGCCCTTGGCCTTCTCGGTCACCTCGACCTGAGCCAGCCAGATCTTGCTGCGGACCAGCCGGCTGAGGTCCTGGGTCACGAAGGTGACCAGCTCACCCAGGCTGCGTTCGCCCCCGGGCTCAGGGTTCTGTGGGCGCGGCGCGCCCTGGGGGGAGGTGCTCATGATCGTTATCCTTGCGATGACGGGTCGGGCCAGGTTGTCGGCGACCGGCCCGGAACCGACCGCAGAGCGGCCGGTCGGGGGGGTCAGGACGCGGAAGCGGGCTTCTTCGGGGGCTCGAGCTGGCCGGGCTGGGGCACGGAGTCGGCCTTGACCGCGCCGCGCTGGCCCAGGGGCTCGGTCGTCCCCTTGGTGGTGTCGGACTCGGTCTGCTGCTCCGCCTCGGCGTTGATCTCGGCGCCGAGCAGGATGGCGTACGCGGTGATCCAGAGCCAGAAGAGCAGGACGACGATGCCGGCCAGGGCCCCGTACGTCTTGGCGTAGCTGCCGAACTGCGAGACGTAGACCGAGAAGCCGACCGAGGCCAGCAGCCACAGCAAGGTCGCGACGGCGGCTCCGACAGAGACCCAACGCAGCTTCGGGGCGTCCCGGTCCGGCGCCACCCGGTAGAGAACGGCCAAGGCCACGGCGATCACCGCCACGATGAGGACCCACCGGAGCGCCTGGACCAGGAAGCCGATGACGCCGTTCGTCCCCAGGAAGCTGAGGACGGCGGGAACGACGGCCACCAGGGCCAGCAGGACGACCATGAAGAGGATGGCCCCGACCGTCAGGACGAGCGCGATAGCCCGCTTCTTGACGAAGCCGCGCGTCTCGTCCTCGTCGTAGGCGGTGTTGACCGCGGTCATCAGGTTGGACACGCCGCCGGAGGCGCTCCACAGGGCGAGCAGGACCGCGATCACGGCGCTCAGCCCGGCCCGCTGCTGCCCCGACAGGGTAGTCAGCTGGTTGACGATCAGCGACCGAGCGTCCGCCGGCAGCGCCTGGGTCACGCTGCCGACCTGGTCGGCGATCGTGGCGGGGTCGGCGATCAGCCCGTAGAGGATGACCCCGGCGACCATGGCCGGGAAGATGGCCAGGAAGGCGTAGAAGGCCACGCCCGCTGCGAGCAGCGGCACCTGGTCGACCTTGGCCTCGGCCCAGCCGCGCTTCAGGATCTGCTTCCACCCCTTGGCCGGGACCTCACTGGGCTTGTCGGCGTGGCCGCCGGGCACCCGATCGACCGCCGTCGGGTCCTGCGTCTGCGTCATGGGCGTTCTTTCCGGAACGTGGGAGCAGGCGGACAGCACGGAGCCGACCCCCGGGATTTACAACGTAAATCACATCTTGCCACGCCCGAGCCTCCGCGAGCGCGGCCGCGCGTGGTCACGGGTGTGGATCATCCCGCCCAAACGGCTACTAGAAG
Source organism: Propionibacteriales bacterium (assembly GCA_038198385.1). Taxonomy (GTDB): domain Bacteria; phylum Actinomycetota; class Actinomycetes; order Propionibacteriales; family Propionibacteriaceae; genus Microlunatus. Next base: position 6,900 of record JBBQAB010000605.1, on the reverse strand, counting down.
ACATACCTGTGGTGCGGAGCGGCTTTGACGCGATATTCTCTGGTTCTCCGTCACTTCGACGGGATGACCTCGTGTTGCGAAAAGGAACCTCCATGACCCAGCCCCGCCGGGTGTCACCCGCCGACGTACACGACCGGCTCGCCCACCACGTCCTCACCGACGGCTACCGGCTCGTGCTCGACCTGGAGCGCAGCCGGGGCGGCCGGCTGGTCGACGCCCGTGACGGCCGCGAATACCTGGACTTTTACACGTTCTTCGCCTCAGCCCCGCTCGGCCTCAACCCGGCCGGGCTGCTCGATGACCCCGACTTCATGGCCGAGCTGGCGGCAGCGGCGGTGAACAAACCGGCCAACCCCGACATGTACTCCACGGCGTACGCGGAGTTCGTGGAGACCTTCGTCCGGGTGCTCGGCGACCCAGCCCTGCCCCACCTGTTCTTCGTCGAGGGGGGTGCGCTGGCGGTGGAGAACGCCCTGAAGGTCGCCTTCGACTGGAAGAGCCGTCACAACGAGCTCCACGGTCGAAGCCCGGCCCTGGGCACCCAGGTCCTGCACCTGACCCAGGCGTTCCACGGCCGGAGCGGCTACACGATGTCGCTGACCAACACCGAGCCCTACAAGACCGCCCGCTTCCCCACCTTCGCCTGGCCACGGATCGACGTCCCGGCCGTCGTGCACCCGTTGGCCGAGCACCTCGACGAGGTGGTGGCGGCGGAGCAGCGGGCCCTGGCCCAGGCGACGGCGGCCTTCGCCTCCCATCCCCACGACATCGCCGCGTTCATCGCCGAGCCCATCCAGGGCGAGGGCGGGGACAACCACCTTCGGCCTGAGTTCCTGCAGCAGATGCGGGACCTGGTGCACGCCCACGACGCCCTGGTCATCTTCGACGAGGTCCAGACCGGGGTCGGGACCACCGGGACGGCCTGGGCCTACCAGCAGCTCGGGGTCACCCCCGACGTGGTCGCCTTCGCCAAGAAGGCCCAGCTGGGTGGGGTGATGGCGGGGGGGCGGGTGGACGAGATCAGCGACCACGTGTTCGCCGTCTCCGGCCGCATCAACTCCACCTGGGGTGGTGGGCTCGTCGACATGGTCCGGTCCCGCCGGCTGCTGGAGATCATCGAGTCCGAGTCGCTGTTCGCGGCGGCTGCCGACCGCGGGACCTTCTTCCTCCGGGCGCTGCAGCAGGCGGCCACCGAGCACCCGTTGCTGAGCAACGTCCGGGGGCGGGGCCTGATGGTCGCGGTGGACCTGCCCGACCCCGCCAGCCGGAACGCGCTGCTGGCCGACCTGCGCGAGACCGAGGCCGTGCTGGCCCTGGGCTGCGGGCCCCGGTCCCTGCGGTTCCGGCCCGCCCTGACGGTCTCCGAGGCCGAGGTCACGGAGGCCGTAGCGGCGGTCGCGGCCTGCTGCACCCGCCTCGAGAAGGCCGCCCAGACCCCCGCATCGAGCCTCGCGTACGCCTGAGCGGGACGGCCGGGTGCGTGCGGGACCCGTGGCTACAGTGGCCGCCATGGAGATCTTCGAACGCATCCGTTTCGCCCGCGACCAGGCCCTGGAGGCTGAGCGCACGGAGCGCCAGCGGCTGGCCGACGCCAACAACGCCGAGTTGCAGCAGGCGGCCTCGGTCCGCCTGGCCACCCGCCAGGCCGTCCGGGAGGCGCTGGACGACGTCCTCGACGAGAAGTCCGACCCCGAAGCCGACTGAGACGGGCGGGCCGGGACGGGTGCGGACGGGCCTAGTTCGGTCGAGGGGGAGCCACCGCCCCGGAGGCGCCCGGCCGCCGGCGTCCGGGCCTAGGATCGACGCCATGACCTCCGCCCTCACCGACCCCACGGAGGCCCCCGGCTCCGCTGACGCGCTGCCGTCGTGGACCGCGGACGTGACCCGGGACGAGTCGTCCCTGCGCCGCTTCCTGGCCGGACTGCCCGGGGTGGACCCGGTGGGCATCGAACAGCGGGCCGCCGCCCTGGCCACCCGCTCGATCAAGAAGGCGGCCAAGCTGGCCGCCATCGACCTCGCCATCTCGATGGTCGACCTCACGACCCTCGAGGGCAACGACACGCCGGGCAAGATCCGGGCCCTGGCCCGCAAGGGTCTGCAGCCCGACCCCGGCACACCGGAGGTCCCGCACGTCGCGGCCCTGTGCGTCTATCCCGACCTGGTCGAGGCCGCCGTCGCAGAGGTCCACGGCACGGGGGTGAAGGTGGCCTCGGTGGCGACGGCCTTCCCCTCCGGTCGCTCCAGCCTGGCCGTCAAGCTGGCCGACACGGCGCTCGCGGTCCGGGCCGGTGCGGACGAGGTCGACATGGTCATCGACCGGGGCGCCTTCCTCTCCGGACGGCTCGGGCTCGTGCTGGAGCAGATCCAGACGATCAAGCAGGCCTGCGGCTCCGCCCGGCTCAAGGTAATCCTGGAGACGGGCGAGCTCGCGACCTACGACAACGTCCGTCGCGCCTCCTGGCTGGCGCTGCTGGCCGGGGGCGACTTCATCAAGACCTCCACCGGCAAGATCTCCCCCGCCGCCACCCTGCCCGTCACCCACGTCATGCTGCAGGCCGTACGCGACTGGCGCGAGGCGACCGGCCAGCTGCGGGCGGTGAAGCCGGCCGGCGGGATCCGGACGACCAAGGACGCCCTGCGCTACCTCGTGGCCGTCCGCGAGGTCGCGGGACCGGAGTGGCTGGACCCGCACCTGTTCCGCTTCGGTGCGTCCTCGGTCCTCAACGACCTGGTGATGCAGCGGCGTACCCAGCTGGGGGGTCACTACAGCGGCCCGGACTACATAAGTGTCGACTGAGGAGCCTGACATGACCTCCACCCACCTGGACTGGGACTACGCGCCCGCGCCCGAGTCGGCGGCAATCGGGGCGGTCAAGGACCGCTACGTGCCCTTCATCGACGGCGTCTTCGCCGAGGGCCGGGGCCCCGACCTCGAGACCCTCAACCCGGGGACGGCCGAGCGGCTGTCCGTCGTCTCCACCGGCGGTCCCGCCGACCTCGACCGGGCCGTGGCCGCGGCCCGACGCGCCCAGACCGAGGTCTGGGGGCCTATGTCGGGGGGTGAACGAGGCAAGTACCTCTTCCGGATCGCCCGGGGGATCGCGGAGCGCGCGCGCGAGCTGGCCGTGGTCGAGACCCTCGACAACGGCAAGCCGATCAAGGAGACCCGCGACTTCGACGTCCCCACCGCGGCCCAGCACTTCTTCTACCACGCCGGCTGGGCCGACAAGCTGGGTCACCTCGGTCTCGGCCCGGCGCCGGCCCCGCTCGGTGTAGCCGGTCAGGTCATCCCCTGGAACTTCCCGCTGCTGATGGCGGCGTGGAAGATCGCTCCCGCGCTGGCCGCCGGCAACACGGTGGTGATCAAGCCCGCCGAGACGACCCCGCTGTCGGTCCTGGTGCTGGCCGAGATCATGGCCGACGTCGGTCTGCCGCCCGGTGTGGTCAACGTCGTGCCCTGCGCCGGCGTCATCGGGTCCGCCCTGGTGAACCACCCCGGTCTGGTCAAGGTCGCCGTCACCGGCTCGACCGCGGTCGGTCGCCGGATCTCTCGGGAGCTGGCCGGCACCGGCCGGCCGCTCACCCTCGAGCTGGGGGGCAAGGGCGCCAACATCGTCTTCGAGGACGCGGCCCAGGACCAGGCCGTCGAGGGTGTGGTCAACGGCGTCTTCTTCAACGGCGGCCAGGTCTGCTGCGCCGGGTCGCGGCTGCTGGTCCAGGAGTCGGTGGCCGAGGAGTTCCTGGGCCGGTTGCAGGCCCGGGTGGAGACCCTGCGGGTGGGCGACCCGATGGACAAGAACACCGACGTGGGGGCCATCAACTCCCCGCAGCAGCTCGACCGGATCACTGCGCTCGTGGACGCCGGCGTGGCCGAGGGGGCCAGCGCGTGGCGGTCGTCTTGTCCCCTGCCCGAGCGCGGCTGGTACCTCTCGCCCACCATCTTCACCGACGCCACCGCCTCGATGCGGGTGGCGCGGGAGGAGATCTTCGGGCCCGTCCTGACCGCCATGACCTTCCGCACCCCCGACGAGGCGGTGGCCAAGGCCAACAACACCCCGTACGGGCTCTCGGCCGGGGTCTGGACCGAGAAGGGGTCCCGGGCCATGGGGATGGCGGCCGCTCTGCGCGCCGGCGTGGTCTGGGACAACACGTTCAACCGCTTCGACCCCGCCGCCAGCTTCGGCGGCTACCAGGAGTCGGGCTTCGGCCGCGAGGGCGGCCGCGCCGGCATGGCGGCCTACCTGCGGACCGACGACGAGCCGGTCCTGGCCCCCGACCAGAAGGAGAGGGGCGCATGAGCCACCTCGGCGTACCCAAGACGTACAAGCTGTTCATCGGAGGTGCCTTCCCGCGGTCGGAGTCGGGGCGTACCTTCGCGGTCCGCCACGCCGACGGGACCTTCGCCGCGAACGCTGCGCTGGCCTCGCGCAAGGACGCCCGGGACGCGGTGGTGGCGGCCCGGAAGGCCTTTGGCTCGTGGTCGCGGGCCACCCCGTACAACCGGGGCCAGGTCATCTACCGGGTCGCGGAGATGCTGGAGGGCCGCCGCGGCCAGTTCATCGACCTGCTGAGCGCGGGCTCGGGAGCCACCGCACGGGCGGCCGGTGCCGAGGTCGACGCGGCCGTGGACCGGCTGGTGCACTACGCCGGCTGGACCGACAAGATCACCGCGGTGTTCGGCAGCGCCAACCCGGTGTCGAGCCCCTATTTCTCCTACTCCGCCCCGGAGCCGACCGGGGTCGTGGTCGTGCTCGCCCCCGCCGGCTCCGCCCTGCTGGGGCTGGTCTCGGTCGTCGCCCCGGTGCTCGCCTCAGGCAACGCCTGCGTGCTGCTCACCGACTCCGACCCCTGCGTCGCGGTCACCTTCGCGGAGACGGTGGCCACCTCCGACGTCCCAGGAGGGGTCCTCAACGTGCTCACGGGCCAGCTGGCCGAGGTCGCCCCGCACCTTGCGGCCCACGCCGACGTCAACGCGCTCGACCTGACCGGGGCCGGTCCGGCGCTGCGGACCACACTGGCCGCGGCGGCCGCGGAGACGGTGAAGCGCGTCTACGTCCCGGCCGGGACGCCTGACTTCAGCGCCGCGCCCGGGACCGCCCGGCTGCGGGCCTTCCTCGAGGTCAAGACGGTCTGGCACCCCACCGGCGCGCTCTCGCTCTCTGGCGGCACGTCCTACTGATGCCCGACCGCCCCACCCCATCCCCGGCCCGGCGCGTGGTCCTGCTGGCGGGGCCCTCCGGCAGCGGCAAGTCCCGGCTCACCCACCTGGTCGGCTGTCCCCGGCTCAACCTGGACGACTTCTACCGCGACGGGGACGACCCGGGCCTGCCCCGCACGCTGGGCATCGTGGACTGGGACCACCTGGGCAGCTGGGACCCGGACGCGGCCCTGGCCGCCCTCCGCGCCCTGTGCCGCGACGGCGCCGCCGACGTCCCCGTCTACGACATCGCGACCAGCCGGCGTACGGGGAGCCACCGCGTCGAGCTCGGGTCCGCGCCGGTGTTCGTGGCCGAGGGCATCTTCGCCCCCGACATGGTGGTGGCCTGCCGTGCGGTCGGGCTGGAGGTCGACGCCCTCTACCTGGACCGGCCCCGCACACTGAACCTGCTGCGGCGCTTCGCCCGCGACGTCCGCGACCACCGCAAGCCGGTCGGGGTGCTGGTACGGCGGGGTCTGGCCCTGCGCCGGGCCGAGCCGGGCCTCCGGGCGTACGCGCTGGCCCAGGGCTGCCGTCCGGTCTCGATGGCGGCCGCCCGTCGTGGAATAGCGACCGGGCCGGTCCCGTTGCCCCCGACATGACCATTGACGGAATCTCCACCATCGGCCTGATCGGGGCCGGCCACATCGGCAGCCAGGTCGCCCGCGCAGCGATCGCCAGCGGCTACGACGTCGTGCTGAGCAACTCCCGCGGACCCGAGACGCTGTCCGAGCTCGTCAGCGAGCTGGGCCCGAAGGCCCGTGCCGTGACCGCCCAGCAGGCTGCCGAGGCCGGCGAGCTCGTTGTCGTCACCATCCCGCTGACCGCCATCGACCAGGTCCCCGTCGAGCCGCTGGCCGGCAAGACCGTGATCGACACGAACAACTACTACCCCGAGCGCGACGGCCAGATCGCCGAGCTGGACGACGAGGCCACCACCACGGCCGAGATGCTGCAGGCCCACCTGCCGCAGTCGCACGTCGTCAAGGCCTTCAACCACATCCACTTCGCCGACATCACCACCGACGGGACACCCTCGGGCACCCCGGGCCGACGCTCCCTGGTCATCGCCGGTGACGACGACGCGGCCAAGGCCACGGTGACCGAGCTCATCGACGGGTTCGGCTTCGACGTGGTCGACGCAGGCGCCCTCGCCGAAGGCTGGCGCATCCAGCGCGACACCCCCGGCTACGGGCCGAAGCTGGACGTCGAGCAGATGACGGCGGCCCTGGGCCAGGCCAAGCGCTACCGCGACATGTGAGCGGCCGGGGCCACCGGGGCCCGGTGACCCCACCGGGCCCACCCCCGCCTCATCAGCGTGACCAGCCTCACCAAGCCGCCAGTTGCACGGAGCCACCAGCCTGACGATGCCACCGGCCCGACGAAGCCACCGGCACCCGACCTCGGGTTCCGGTGGCTTCGTCGTGTCGGGCCCCAGGACTCAGGCGTCGGCGGCGGTGAGCACGGATGCCTCGGTCGGGGACCCCGTCGCGGGCTCCGCGTGCTGGTCCAGGTGAGCCAGGTGCCGGCGGCCGAGGACCAGGACCAGGATTGCGACCACCAGTGCGCCTGCGCCCACCGCGTACGGGGCTCCGGGTCCGACCTGGGCCGCGATGACGCCCGCGACGGCCGGGGCGACGGCCCCGCCGAGGAAGCGGATGCCGGAGTAGGTCGAGGAGGCGACGCTGCGGGGCAGCTCGGTG
>JBBQAB010000604.1:0-9393 GCA_038198385.1 Propionibacteriales bacterium | reverse complement strand
CGCCGGTTGCTGGGCTGGAAGGTGCGCTTACTCACGGGAGAGCTCCCATATCTTCGGTTGCTGACAAGAGATGTGCCCGCCACTCCACCGACGATCCGAGGGCGCGTACGAGCAGTCGCTGCGGACAGCGACCTGCTAACGGTACGGGGGCCACCGATGGGGGTCAAACTCGCGCCCTCGTTGGTGCTCGACACCCCAGCGGAGCCCTGTCCAGCCGACACGCCGTATATCGACTCATCGTTCGCGACGAATGGTTGCGCCGACCCCGAGACGTTGCTAGCGTCGCGCTTCGCTGCATCGTGCTCGAACAGTCCCGTGGACGGGGTGAAGGAGTCGGGACGGGCCGGTGAGCCGGCCTGAGGGCCATCCACGCGTCATCCACACTGTGTGGATAACTATGTGGAGTGAGAGAATCGCCAACCCACCCGACTGACCGCTGACCCGCGGTCGTGCCTCGCCGTACCGTCGAGGACCTTCAGGTCCCCGGCTTGTGGCCTGCTCGTTTCTGACTGCGGAGAACCGTGACCGAACCGCTCGACCCCGCCACCGACCAGACCGCGCGAGCCTGGGACCACATCCGCTCGGTCGTGCCCCGCGAGGTGGACCGATGGCTGGCAAGCGGGAAGCCGATGGCCCTCCACCAGGACCTGTTGATGGTGGCGGTGCCGAACAACTTCACCCGCAACCTGCTCGAGGCCCGCTTCCGGGCTGACGTCGAGTCGGCCCTGCAGTCCTTCTTCGAGCGCCCGGTCCAGCTCGCTGTCATCGTCGACGACACGCTGGAGGTGTCCGACCGCGAGGACGAGGACCCCACCCTCGACCTGCGGGGCGCCGCGTCCACGTCGGAGGGCGCCACCCCGTACGCAGCCCCGCACTTCTCGGACCGGGTGCGCTACGAGGAGCCCCAGCGGTTCGGCGGACAGGAACGTTTTACCCCGCCCCGCTTCGACAACGGCGCGACAGACCCCGCCGGCTTCGGAGCCGACCCGCCGGACCCGGTCGAGGAGCCCGGTTTCGGTGGCCAACGCTATCCCGAGGACCTGGACACCGTGGCCAGCGAGGGGTTCCGCCGGTCCGAGACCCAGCAGCGGTCGGCGGCCATGTTGCGACGCGAGGGCCTTGAGAACGGCACTCCTGCCGGTCGGCCACGACGGGAGTTCCAGCCGCAGCTCAACCAGAAGTACACCTTTGAGACCTTCGTCATCGGCAGCTCCAACCGCTTCGCCCACGCCGCCGCCATCGCGGTCGCCGAGGGGCCGGGCAAGTCCTACAACCCACTGACCATCTACGGCGAGTCCGGGCTGGGCAAGACCCACCTGCTGCACGCCATCGGCCACTACGTGGCGAACTACTTCGACCGGGTCCGGGTGCGCTACGTCTCGACCGAGGAGCTCACGAACGACTTCATCAACTCGATCAGCCAGAACAAGGGAGCGGAGTTCCGTCGCCGCTACCGCGAGGTCGACGTGCTCCTGATCGACGACATCCAGTTCCTGGAGGGCAAGGAGCAGACGCAGGAGGAGTTCTTCCATACCTTCAACACCCTGCACAACGCCCAGAAGCAGATCGTGATGACCTCCGACCGGCCGCCCAAGCTGCTGGAGAACCTCGAGCCGCGGCTGCGGAGCCGGTTCGGCTGGGGACTGATCACCGACGTGCAGCCGCCCGACCTGGAGACCCGGATCGCGATCCTGCGGAAGAAGGCCGCCCAGGAGCGCCTCACGGCCGGCCCCGACGTGCTCGAGTTCATCGCCAGCAAGATCCAGACCAACATCCGCGAGCTGGAAGGCGCTCTGATCCGGGTGACTGCGTTCGCCAGCCTCAACCGCCAGCAGGTCGACATGTCGCTGGCCGAGATCGTGCTGAAGGACCTGATCCCCGACGGTGGCGAGACCCAGATCAACACCGGCATGATCATGGCCCAGACCGCGTCCTACTTTGACATCAGCATCGACGACCTCTGCGGCCAGAGCCGCACCCATGTCCTGGTCAACGCACGCCAGATCGCCATGTACCTGTGTCGCGAGCTCACCGAGCTCTCCCTGCCCAAGATCGGCCAGCAGTTTGGCGGCCGGGACCACACCACGGTCATGCACGCCAACAAGAAGATCAAGACGATGATGGGCGAGCGCCGCAACACGTTCAACCAGGTCACCGAGCTCACGAACCGCATCAAGCAGCAGTCCAGCCAGCGCTGAGCCGCGCACCTCTCACACCTCTCGCGCTCCCGAGCCTTGCGCCCCGGGCTCCGTCCGCTCACGCCCTGACCCCGGGCGTCACGTTCGTCGGGGCCATCGGGGCTCGTGTCGTGCGTTCATCCGCGTCTTCTTTCCGTTTGTGTACGAATGGTTACGCCGTTCGCACAGCTGGGGACAACACTGTGGACAACTGCCTCCTTGTCCCCACGTTGTGGGGAAAGGACGGGGACAGCCCAACGGGTCGCCCTAGGTTGTCCGCAAATCTTCCCCGTGTATTTCGACCTCTGCACAGTGCCGTCCGCAGGGCTGTCGCCGACGTGACCAGGGAGGACCATGCTTGTCCACACCGTCCACAGCACCTACGACTATGACGACAAGTTGAACAACACAACAAGGGTCTCAGTCACTTCAGCGCGACCCTGTGCACACCCCGGCACAGGATGCCCGGCCGACAAAGCCAAGGGCTGCACCACTGCCGACGGGCAACGACCCCGGCCCAGGCTCGGTTGCGTCTCGGGCAGACTGTCAGCCACATCGAGCACGGCGGCGGCGCCGTCGAGGAGGACACATGGGGATCCTGGGCAAGCTGTTCGGGCGCACCAACGCCGCCGACGACGGGGAGGACGCCCCGATCACCCTCGACGTGGAGACCCGCAAGCTCCAGCTGCTCCGGCTGGAGCGGGGCCTGGACGCCCTGTCCCGCGAGATGCGGGAGGTGCAGAGCGTCGACAACCCGGGCTGGCGCGGCCGGGTCAACGAGTACAGCCGGCTTGCGGGAGAGGCATCGATCGCCCGCCGCGGCCTACCGACCCGGGAAGGGCTGCTCGACCTGGTCTTCGAGATCCGACCCGTGTTCACCGGTGCGGCCCCGGCCGGACTGGGCTCGCTGGAGCCCCTGCAGGCCGAGGTGCTCGCGGCGGCTGAGGACCTCCGGACGCTGCAGCCCGACGAACGCGGCTGATCCCGACCACCGTCCGCAGCCCACCGGCGCGCAGACAGGGACGCCTCGGTGGGCGTACAGTCCAGATCCCGTCGATATGATCGGCGCGACCACCACGGCGTCGTCGCTGATGGCTCACCCCCGCCCGTCCGGTCCGCCGGCACCGAAAGTAGATCCTCGTAAGGAGCCTGCGTGAAGATCCGACTCGAGCGCGACGTCTTGGCTGAGGCCGTGCAATGGGCGGCGCGCAGCCTGCCGGTCCGTCCGAGCGTGCCGATCCTCGCGGGGCTTCTCGTCCGCGCCACCGCCGAGGGCGTGACCTTCTCCAGCTTCGACTACGAGACCTCTGCCGAGATCACGGTCAAGGCCATCGTCAGCGACGAGGGGGAGGCTCTGGTCTCGGGCCGGCTGCTCTCCGACATCTCTCGCAGCCTGCCGGCCAAGCCGGTCGACATCACCGCCGACGCCAGCAAGGTCGAGCTCGTCTGCGGCAGCGCCCGCTTCACCCTGCAGACCCTGCCCGTGGCGGACTACCCCTCGCTGCCGACGATGCCCGAGGCGACCGGGACCGTCCCCAGCGACTCCTTCGCCCAGGCCGTCTCCCAGGTGGTGGTGGCCGCCGGTCGCGACGAGCTGCTGCCCGTCTTCACCGGCGTCCGGGTCGAGATCGAGGGCGACACGATCTCGCTGCTGGCCACCGACCGCTACCGGATGGCGCTCAGGGAGCTCACCTGGAACCCGGCCTCGACCTCCATCTCGGCCACCGCCCTGGTGCCGGCCAAGGTGCTCAACGAGTCGTCCAAGTCGATGACCGCCGGCGAGCAGGTCAGCCTCAGCCTGGCCAACGGCGGCTCCGGTGACGGCATCATCGGCTTCGAGGGCCACGGCGCGGCGGGCGAGCGGCAGACCACCACCCGGCTGCTGGACGGGGAGTTCCCCAAGGTCCGCCACATCATGAACACCGCGGCCCTGCTCAACGTGCGGGTCAGCACCACCGACGCCATCGCCGCGGCCAAGCGTGTCGCCCTGGTCGCGGAGCGGAACACCTCGCTGCGGATGCTCATCGGGGACCAGGTGGTGACCCTGGAGGCAGCGACCGGTGACCAGGCGCAGGCCTCGGAGGCCATCGAGGCCGTCGTGGACCAGCCCGGCGGTGGCGAGCAGGTGGTCACCGCGGCCGGCTTCAACCCGACCTATCTGCTGGACGCCCTGGGGGCCTTCGACACCCCGTACGTGAACTTCGCCTTCACCGCACCCAGCAAGCCGTGTCAGCTGACCGGTCTCGCCGAGCTCGACGGGGAGATCCGGACCGACTACCGGCACGTCATCATGCTGATGCGGCTGCCCAGCTAGCCTCCTTCGGGCCCGGCCGGATCGGACCGCCGGGATACAGTGCGGAGATGTTCGTCGACCACCTCCAGCTGGCGGACTTCCGCTCCTACGCGGGGGTGGACGTGGTGCTGGCGGCGGGGGTCACCACCTTCGTCGGCGCCAACGGGCAGGGCAAGACCAACCTGGTCGAGGCCATTGAGTACCTCTCGACCATGAGCTCGCACCGCGTGTCCTCCGACGTTCCGCTGGTCCGGGCGGGCACCGAACGGGCCGTGGTCCGGGCCCGGGTCCAGGCTGGCCTCGATGACCCCCGACAGCTCCAGCTCGAGGTCGAGATCACTCCCGGCAAGCCGAACCGGGCCCGGCTCAACCGGTCCTCGCTGCGGCGGGCCCGCGAGATCGTCGGGTTGCTGCGGACGGTGGTGTTCTCCCCCGAGGACCTGGCCGTCGTCAAGGGGGACCCGAGCGAGCGCCGCCGCTTCCTGGACGACCTGGTCATCTCGCGCTGGCCGCGGATGGCCGGGGTCAAGGCGGACTACGACCGGGTGCTGCGGCAGCGCAACACCCTGCTGAAGTCCCTGAGCGGCCGGGCCAGGGGCGGGAAGGCCTCCCCCGACGCTGCCGCCACCCTCGAGGTGTGGGACACCCACCTGGCCGCCGCCGGGGCCGAGCTGCTCGCAGCGCGGCTCAGCACCCTGTCCGACCTCGCGCCCCACGTGGCCAAGGCGTACGCCGACATTGCCCCGACCAACAACGAGGCCGGCGCCGACTACCGCTGCTGCGTCGACATCGGTGAGGCCCGGAGTCGGGAGGACCTGGCCGACCTGCTGGTCGCGGCGATGGCCGAGCGGCGCTCGGAGGAGATCGCCCGCGGGGTCTGCCTGGTCGGCCCGCACCGCGACGAGGTCGCGCTGTCGCTCGGCCCCCTGCCGACCAAGGGGTACGCCAGCCACGGCGAGTCCTGGTCCTACGCCCTCGCCCTGCGGCTGGGCAGCTTCCACCTGCTGCGCTCCGACGGGGTCGAGCCGGTGCTGGTGCTGGACGACGTCTTCGCCGAGCTCGACTCCACCCGTGGGGAGCGGCTGGCCGCCGGGGTCAGTGCGGCCGAGCAGGTCCTGGTCACCGCTGCGGTCGGGGCCGACGTGCCCACCCTGCTGCAGGGCCGCCGGTTCCTGGTCGCGGGAGGCGAGGTGACTCTCGATGAGTGACTCCGGTCCGCCGGAGAAGGCCGACCCTGAACCGTCGGTGCCCGCCGACCCGACGCCGCCGGTGGAGGACACCGAAGAGCCTCACGAGCTGACCGGGCTGGGCCTGGCCCAGACGATGGCCCGCTCGATGGGGGTGCAGGCCCGGCGGCGCAAGCGCGCTCCCCGGCCGCGCAACCCCGACCCGCAGTCCTCTGGCGCCCACCCCGACGACCGTGACCCGAAGCTGCTCTCGGCCGCGGTGGAACGGCTCGTGGAGAGCAAGGGCTGGACCACCGAGGTCAACGTCCACACCCTGCTCGCCCGCTGGGCCCTGCTGGTCGGAACCGGAGTGGCGGAGCACTCCAGGCCGGAGGCGTACGGCGAGGGGATCCTGACCATCCGCTGCGACACCACCGCTTGGGCCACCCAGCTGCGCTACATGGCACCCCAGCTGGTCGCGATGCTGAACGACCAGGTGGGCCCGGGCACGGTCACCCGGGTTACCGTGCTGGGACCCGACGCCCCGACCTGGAAACGGGGACGGCTCTCGGTCCGGGACGGCCGGGGTCCACGCGACACCTACGGCTAAATCGCCCGACCATGGCCTGACCAGGGGCGTCGACCCGGGTCTAGGCTCGGGTCATGGCCACCCTCGACGACGTACGCGCCCTGGCCCTGGCCCTGCCCGAAACCTCCGAGGGGGTCCGGTGGGGGGAGATCTCGTGGGCGGTGGGCAAGAACGCCTTCGTCTGGGAGAGACCGCTGAACAAGGCCGACCGGAGACGGCTGGGTGAGGACCCGGTGCCGGAGGGGCCGCTGGTCGCGGTGTACGTGGCCGACCTGGACGCCAAGGACTTCCTGGTCACCGAGGAGCCCGACGTCTTCTTCACCATCGAGCACTTCCAGGGCTTCCGGGCGGTGCTCATCCGGCTGGACCGGATCGACGTCGACCGGCTCGAGGAGGCGGTCACCGACGCGTGGTTGGTCCGGGCCCCGAAGCGGGTGGCCGCCGCCTACCTGGCCGACCGGTCCGACGGTCCGCCGGACGGGGGCCCTCCGCTCGCCTAGGATGCGAGCGTGCTGGTGCATCTCCGGGTGCTCGCGGTCGACACCGGACGCGTCTTGGCGGCTGCTGCCCCAGCTCCTGACCCTCTACCTGGCTGGCTGACTCCGCTCCGAGCTGGCGCGGCTCGAAGCCGCCGGCCCGCCAGACCACGAGCACGACCAGGGCGAGGGCCACGAGCCCGACCAGCCGAGAACGTCGGGAGCAAGTCCCGGTCCCGCCTCGCACCCCGTTCTGCCCATCGTTCTGCCCATCGTGCGGGCCGCTCCCGGCGGGCGTTCGGGCGCCCGCGGTCGGCTCGAGGGAGCGGGGCTGGACACGGGGGAAGTCTGGAGGCGGACCCGGTCGGGGCCGGTTCCATCGAGGATCCGGTTCCGAGCGCGGCGCCGCCCCAGAGGCTCTGAGAGGACCAGGGTGCGGATGGGACCCCAGTTGGTGCCCCGCAGGCGCCCGTACGGGCGTCCCAGAGCCTGCTGACCATACTTTTGTCGCCCCAGGGGGTCTACGGCTGCAAGGGATTCAGGTCCCACCCGCTAAACTGGGAGGACAAGAGACAGGTCGTGCCGTCCGGCTCGGCCGGTGCGCCAGCCCGTGCCGCCTCCTGCTCGCCCCGGAACGACTCGGGGTGCCGAGCCGGGCGGCACGCGTGTGAAGAAGGAGCCAGACCCGGTGACGGATCTCCCTGTCCAGCCCGACGACGCCCAGGACCCGCAGGAGACCGGCCAGGATGTGGCCGCCGAGCTGGGCATCACCGACGAGGCGCTGGACGAGGCCGCCGGAGACCTGGACAAGGTCCGCTCCTCCACCGTCGACGCGGGGGCGTACGACTCCTCCTCCATCACCGTGCTGGAGGGCCTGGACGCGGTGCGTAAGCGCCCCGGGATGTACATCGGGTCGACCGGCGAGCGGGGGCTGCACCATCTGGTCTACGAGGTGGTCGACAACTCCGTGGACGAGGCGTTGGCCGGCTACTGCGACGCCATCCAGGTCTCGATCCTGCCCGAGGGTGGGATCAAGGTCGTCGACAACGGCCGCGGCATCCCGGTCAAGGAGCACCCGAAGGAGAAGATCCCGGCCGTCACGCTGGCCCTCACCGTGCTGCACGCGGGCGGGAAGTTCGGCGACGGGGGCTACAAGGTCTCCGGTGGCCTGCACGGGGTGGGGGTGTCCGTGGTCAACGCGCTGTCGGCGCACCTGCTGGTCGAGGTCCGGCGCGACGGCTACCGCTGGAGCCAGGACTTCTCCCTCGGTGACCCCGACGGGCCGCTCCAGCAGCACGAGCCCACCGAGGAGACCGGGACGACGGTCACGTTCTTCGCCAGCCCCGAGATCTTCGAGACCACGGTCTACTCCTATGACACCGTGGCGGCCCGGTTCCGCGAGATGGCGTTCCTGAACAAGGGCCTGACTATCTCGATCGTGGACGAGAGGCCCGGCCAGGTCGACGACGGCGGGAAACCCTACCAGGACGTGTTCCGCTACGACGACGGTCTGATCGACTACGTGAAGTACCTGACCGGGACCAAGGAGACGGTGCACAACACCGTCATCGCGGTCGAGGCGGAACGTCCGGACTCCGGCATGAGCCTCGAGGTCGCGATGCAGTGGAACATGTCCTACAACGAGTCGGTCCACACCTTCGCCAACACCATCAACACCCACGAGGGCGGCACCCACGAGGAGGGCTTCCGCTCCGCGCTGACGTCCACGGCCAACAAGTGGGGCGAGCACTGGGGCCTGATCAAGAAGCCGAGCGACAAGCTGTCCGGCGACGACGTACGCGAGGGCCTGACCGCGATCATCTCGGTGAAGCTCGCCGAGCCGCAGTTCGAGGGCCAGACCAAGACCAAGCTGGGCAACACCGAGGCCCGCTCCTTCGTGCAGCAGATCGTGAACTCCCGGCTGGGCGACTGGTTTGAGAAGAACCCGGGCGAGGGCAAGATGATCATCCGCAAGGGCCAGGCCGCGGCCGTGGCCCGGCTCGCGGCCCGCAACGCCCGGGAGGCGGCGCGGAACCGCAAGGGGCTGCTCGGCGGGGGCGGGCTCCCCGGCAAGCTGAGTGACTGCCAGTCGACCAACCCCGAGGAGTGCGAGGTCTTCATCGTGGAGGGCGACTCGGCGGGCGGCTCGGCCAAGGGTGGGCGCAACCCCCGGATCCAGGCGATCCTGCCGATCCGCGGCAAGATCCTCAACGTGGAGCGGGCCCGGATCGACCGGATTATGCAGAACAACGAGGTCCAGGCCATCATCTCCGCGCTCGGCACCGGGGTCCACGAGGACTTCGACATCGCCAAGCTCCGCTACCACAAGATCGTCATGATGGCCGACGCCGACGTGGACGGGGCCCACATCCGGACCCTGCTGCTGACCCTGATGTTCCGCTTCATGCGGCCGCTGATCGAGGCGGGCCACGTTTTCCTGGCCCAGCCGCCGCTGTTCCGGATCGGGTGGAGCAACGCCCCCGACGAGCTCGCCTACTCCGACTCCGAGCGGGACGCACTGCTGCGGGTCGGGGCCGAGGAGGGCAAGCGGCTGCCCAAGGAGAACGCCATCCAGCGCTACAAGGGTCTGGGCGAGATGAACCCCGACCAGCTGTGGACCACCACGATGGACCCCGACGGTCGGGTCCTGCTCCAGGTCACCCTGGACGACGCGGCCCGCGCCGACGAGATG
>JBBQAB010000603.1:0-6063 GCA_038198385.1 Propionibacteriales bacterium | reverse complement strand
CTCACCCGGGGTCACCTGGGAGATGGCCTGGTGCACGGCCTGCAGACCCTCGTAGGACCAGGAGAGGGCGGCGCCCCAGCCCGCGACCTCGGGCAGCAGAGCGTGCTCCCGCTCGGTCAGCAGCGAGTGCCGCCACAGCCGGGCAATCTCGGGGAAGCCGGCCTGGGTGTGAAGGTCGAGCAGTTCGGGGGTGTCGAGAATACGGTCGTAGATGCCCTGCAGGGCCCGACCGCGCTCCTCCATCGGTCCGACCTCGGCGAGGAAGGCCACGCAGTCACGGGACAGGGCGAGCGCGTTGCTGCGGCTGGTGACGTGGGCGCCCGCGTACTTGAGCAGGAACAGCGGCCATTCCGAGTCGGTCATGTACCAGTTGCGGGCCACCATAGGGGCTCGCCGCTGGCCGGGGGACAGGTAGTCGTCGACGAGCTGCTCGGGAAACTGGGCGTAGTCGCCCGCGAAGATCGCCACGTAGCCCCCCAGCGACATCGCCAGGTTCTGCAGGAAGGGCGCCGCGTCCCGGGTGCCCTCAGGCCAGCCGGTCCAGCTCTGCGACGCCTCGCCCCGGGGATCGTCGACCAGCTCTCGGACCCGGCTCCGGGCCTGGTCCCACCAACCGGGCGGGACGGGCCACGGGGCCGCCGTCCCGATGACGTCGACGTAGGGACGGCCCGACAGCAGGACCGCCAGGTGTTCTGGTAGCACCAACCTGCTCACAGGCGGCCCCCGTCCCCTCGCAGTCCCCCGAGTGGAGGCATCACGGGCTGGGGGAGGACCCGGCAGGACGTGGGCCTCCGTCGCTGTCTTGTCCATCATTCCAGAGTCCGCCGGGAAATGACTCCCGCTGGCCAGGTTCGCGAGGATTGGTTTTGGGGGGACCGCCGCGGATGGATTTCCCGCGTGAGCGGGACGACAATCGGGAGATGGGACATGAGACCGGGCGGTGCGTGGTGGTCGGGGGCGGGCCGGCCGGGATGATGCTCGGCCTGATGCTTGCCCGCGGCGGCGTCCCCACGACCGTCTGTGAGAAGCACGCCGACTTCCTCCGGGACTTCCGCGGGGACACGGTGCACGCCTCGACCCTGAGCGTCCTGGACGAGCTCGGGCTCGGACCGGCCTTCGCCGCGGTCGGACCCCGGTGGGTTGAGCGGATCTCGGTCGAGCTGGACGCGGGCACCTTCTCTCTGGCCGACCTCCGGCACCTGCCGGGTGCGCACCGGGAGATCGCGATGGTCCCGCAGTGGGACCTGCTGAACCTCCTCGCCGAGGCGGGCCGGCGGGAGCCGTGCTTCACCCTCCTGACGGAGGCGGAGGTGACGGACCTGACCTGGTGCGGGGACGGGGTCAGCGGCGTGGTCTACACCCACGACGGAGCCGAGAAGCGGCTGGCGGCCGACCTGGTGGTGGCCTGTGACGGTCGGGGCTCCACCGCCCGGCTGCGGTCCGGTCTGGCGACCCGGTCGTTCGGGGTGCCGATGGACGTCTTGTGGTTCCGGCTGCCGCGGCAGGCCGAGGACCCGGCGGGGCTGCTGGCCCGACTGTCGCGGGGTCGGATGGTGGTGCTGATCGACCGGCGCGACTACTTCCAGATCGCTCTGGTCATCGCCAAAGGCTCGGTCGAGGAGATCCGGGCTCGCGGGCTGGACGCCTTCCGGGGGGACCTGGCCGCACTGCTCCCCTGGCTGGCCGACCGGGTCGACCACCTGACCGGATGGGAGGCCGTCGCCGTGCTGGACGTTAAGCTCAACCGGCTCCCGCGCTGGTGCGTCGACGGTCTCCTGTGCCTGGGGGACGCGGCCCACGCCATGTCCCCGGTCGGTGGGGTGGGTATCAACCTGGCCGTCCAGGACGCCGTTGCCGCCGCCCGGGTTCTGGGGCCAGCCCTTCTCGCGGGTCGACCCGCCGAGTCGGTGCTCCGGCGGGTGCAGCGTCGTCGGTGGCTGCCGACCGTGCTGACCCAGGCCGGGCAGCGGGTCGGCCACCGGTTGCTGATCGCGAGCCGGCTGCGACCGGGAGAACGTCCCGACCCCACGGCCCGGGTGCCGAAGCTGGTGGGTCTGCTCCAGAGGTTCCCCGCGCTGCAGCGGGTGCCGGCGTACGCGATCGCGATCGGGGTGCGCCCCGAGCACGTCCCGGCGTACGCCCGACGTCCCGGTTGAGCCAGTCCGGTCCCGTTCCGGGGGAGAAACCACCTATCGTCGGGTCGCGACCTCGGCGATAGGTTGGGCGGGTGAGCGACCAGGAGCAGACCGCCGCCGGGACCGTACGCGAGCAGGCCGAGCGGGCTCGCGCCGCGGCTCTCGTGCTGGGACGGACGAACCGGGCGGCCAAGGACACGGCGCTGTACGCGATGGCCGACGCCCTGGCCAAGGCCGAGGCAGCGATCCTGGAGGCCAACGGGCGCGACGTGGCCCGGGCCGAGGCTGCGGGCACGACGGACGCCATGGTCGACCGGCTGCGGCTGACCCCGGCCCGGGTCGAGGCGATGGCCACCGGGCTCCGGGACCTGGCCGGGCTCCCGGACCCGGTCGGGGACGTCGTCCGCGGGTGGACCAACCCCAACGGCGTGCAGGTCCGTCAGGTCCGGGTGCCGTTCGGGGTGGTGGGCATCATCTACGAGGCCCGGCCGAACGTGACCGCCGACGCCGGGGGCATCTGCCTGAAGTCCGGCAACGCCGCCCTGCTGCGCGGCTCCTCCTCCGCCGCGGAGTCCAACGCGGCCGTGGTCGAGGCGCTGCGCTCCGGGCTGACCGACGCCGGTCTGCC
This sequence comes from Propionibacteriales bacterium, assembly GCA_038198385.1. Lineage (GTDB taxonomy): Bacteria > Actinomycetota > Actinomycetes > Propionibacteriales > Propionibacteriaceae > Microlunatus. The sequence goes on along the minus strand of JBBQAB010000603.1, from coordinate 3,300 downwards.
GGCGGACGCCGTTCAGCTGGTGCCGGGTCCGAGGGAGGTGACCGGGGAGCTGATGGCCGCCCGCGGCCTGGTCGACGTCCTGATTCCGCGCGGCGGCGCCGGGCTGATCGACACGGTCGTCCGGAACAGCCAGGTGCCCGTGATCGAGACCGGGGTCGGCAACTGCCACCTGTTCGTCGACGCCTCCGCCGACGCCGAGATGGCCATCGGCATCCTCATCAACGCCAAGACCCAGCGGCCCTCGGTCTGCAACGCTGTCGAGACCCTGCTGGTGCACGCTGACCTGGCCGAGACCTTCCTGCCGCGGGTGCTGGCCGTGCTGGCCTCGGCGGGGGTGACCGTGCACGCGGACGAGCGGGTGGCGGCGTACGGGGCAGTCGTGCCCCTGGCTCCCGGGGACCTGGAGGAGGAGTTCCTCGCCCTGGACCTCGCGGTGGTGGTGGTCGACTCGTTCGAGGACGCGTTGGCCCACGTCCGGACCTACAGCACCGGCCACAGCGAGACCATCGTCACTGAGTCGCAGACCTTCGCCGCGCGCTGGACCGCCGAGGTGGACGCGGCCGCGGTCCTGGTCAACGCCTCCAGTCGGTTCGTCGACGGAGGGGAGTTCGGCTTCGGGGCCGAGATCGGCATCTCGACCCAGAAGCTGCACGCCCGGGGGCCGATGGGGCTGCCCGAGATGACCTCGACGAAGTACGTGGTGACCGGCTCCGGTCAGACCCGCGACTGAGGCGACGCGGAGTCCGGGTGCGGAGGAGGCTCGCGGGTCCGGCTCGCTAGGCTCATCCCTTCAACTCCCGGTAGGCTCACCCCATGAACTTCGGACTGATCCTCCTCGAGGCTGACGTAACCCGCGAGCTGCCGATCCCCGCCGTCGGCTTCGGGCTGATCGGGTTCGGGCTGCTGATTCTCCTCCTGCTGGCCACCCTCTCGATGGGCAAGGGTCGTCCGCATAGCTAGGTTCCGATGAGCACCCCGTCCGCGCCTCGCGCCACCGGGCTTGCCCGCCGTCCCGGTCCCGACCCGCAGCGACGCCACCGACTCGGCGTCATGGGCGGCACCTTCGACCCCATCCACCACGGGCACCTCGTGGCTGCCAGCGAGGTCGCGCGCCGGTTCGATCTCGACGAGGTCGTCTTCGTGCCCACCGGGCAGCCGTGGCAGAAGATCGACCGGCAGGTCAGCGCCGCCGAGGACCGCTATCTGATGACGGTGATCGCGACCGCGTCGAACCCCCGCTTCACCGTCAGCCGGGTGGACATCGACCGCCCGGGAATGACCTACACCGTGGACACGTTGGCAGATCTGCGCGCCGAACGCGGCGACGACGTGGACCTCTACTTCATCACCGGGGCCGACGCGCTGGCCCAGATCCTGACCTGGCACAACGTCGAGAAGCTCTTCGACCTGGCCCACTTCGTCGGCTGTACCCGTCCCGGAGTGCAGCTGGACACCCCTGTGGTGGCCCAGCTGCCGCAGGACCGGGTGACGCTGATGGAGGTGCCGGCGCTGTCGATCTCCTCCACCGACTGCCGTGGGCGGGTGCGCGAGCAGGACCCCATCTGGTATCTGGTGCCGGACGGGATCGTGCAGTACATCGCCAAGCGCGGCCTCTACACCCCGGGCTGAGCACGACCTGCTCTTCCTGGAGCGGGTCGTCCGCTCCTCCCGAGCCACGCACTCGTCCGACTTTCTTCCGCTCGACATCTCTGTACGACGTTCTGTACGACCGACCGAAGGACCTGCTGTGACTGCCACCGAACACGCCCTCGACCTGACCCACGCGGCCGCCCAGGCCGCTGTGGACAAGCTCGGCACCGACCTGGTCGCCTACGACGTCTCCGACCAGCTCGCCATCACCGACGTCTTCCTCGTCGTGACCGCCTCCAACGAGCGGCAGGTGGGCGCGGTCGTGGACGGCATCGAGGAGGCGCTCAGAGGTCTGGACGCCAAGCCCGTACGCCGCGAGGGCGACCGGGAGCAGCGCTGGGTTCTGCTGGACTACCTCGACCTGGTGGTCCACGTGCAGCACACCGAGGAGCGCCAGTTCTACGCCCTCGAGCGGCTCTGGCGCGACTGCCCGGTGATCAGCCTCAGCGCGGACGAGCGCCGGTGACCGCGGCCCGGCTCATCGTCTGGCGGCACGGGCGTACAGAGTGGAACGTCGACCAGCGCTTCCAGGGCCAGGCCGACATCCCGCTGGACTCGGTCGGGGTCGCCCAGGCTCGTGAGGCGGCACAGGTGCTCGCCGGCCTCAGCCCTTCGGCCATCTACGCTAGCGACCTCTCCCGGACGTTCCAGACCGCCACCGCGCTCGCGGACGTGACCGGGCTGCCCATCACCACCGACAAGCGGCTCCGGGAGATCCATGTGGGCTCCTGGGAGGGCCTGCTGGGCTCCGAGGTGGCCGAGGTCGACCCCGAGGCTGCGGCGAAGCTGCACGCCGGCGAGGACGTCCGCCGCTCGGCGACCGGTGAGTCCGTGGCCGAGGTGGGGGAGCGTACGGGTGCGGCCCTGGCCGAGATCGGCGCGGGCGCCGAGGACGGCTCCACCGTGGTCGTGGCCACGCACGGTCTGGCGGGTCGTGCGGGGGTCTGCCAGCTCGTCGGGCTGCCGCCCGATACCTGGCGGGTGTTCGGCAGTCTGGGCAACTGCGCGTGGACGGTCGTGGAGTGGCACCGCGGCGGCGGGTACTGGCGGATCGCGGAGTACAACGTGGCCGGCACGTCCCACGTCCGGGACACGATTTCGTGACTGGGTCCGGTTCGCGCTAATATTCCGTGGTCCCCGGGGGCCAAGATCGACACGAGCGAGGCAGACGGGGAACCCGCAAGGGGCTTTGGCGCAGTTGGTAGCGCGCTTCCATGGCATGGAAGAGGTCAGGGGTTCGAATCCCCTAAGCTCCACTGGCAGTCCCTTGTCGATCCTTCCGGTCACAGGGCAGCATTCAGCCCGAGCCAGTCCAGGGCCTGGGGGACAGTCGGTCGATAGACCCGGTAGTTGTGGCCGCCTTTGGTCAGGAGCAAAGTGGCGATGCCGGGCGTTCCGCGCGTGGTCTCGATCATCTGCTGGGAGTTGGCGTACGCGTAGCCGTTGTAGGACGCGCGGTCGAGTTGGCTGACGATGATCAGCAGGCGGACAGGCTGTGTGCGCGGTCGTCGGACCAGCCAGATCGGCGAGTTCTGGTTGTGCAGTTTCTGGCTGCCGCCGAACAGGTTGCCCGTCGTCTTGTCTGTCTCTGCGTCGTAGTAGGCGCCGATCCCCACGGCTGCGTGAAACAGGGTGGGGTGACGCAGAAGG
>JBBQAB010000602.1:0-3185 GCA_038198385.1 Propionibacteriales bacterium | reverse complement strand
GGCGGCGGGCTCGGGCACCCCGACGGTGTGCACCGTCTCCTGCAGCGCCTCGTTCAGCAGGGACCCGACCATGCAGGCCACCACCTCGACCAGGGTCGGTTCGAGGTAGGCGAGCTGCTTCACCGTCACCCAGTGCACGTCGACGACGGGGGCGTACATCTGCCGGATGACCCGCTCGGTGGCCGCGATCTTCTCCGCGTCCCCGGACTCCAGTGCGGCGACGACCTCCTGGGGGGCGGCGATCCCGCCGAAGGTGTCGGCCAGCTCGTCGGGGGTTCTTCGCTGCAGGAAGACCGAGGGGTGGCAGGGGTGGGCGACGGCGTACCACGTCGGAGCGCAGGAACAGCAGGTTCGCGTACGCCGCGGCCGGGTCCAGGGTCAGCACGACCGTGCCCGGACGCAGCTGCGGGACGACCTCGGCCGAGACCGGGGCCAGCGCGATGCCGGGGACGGCGAGGATGACCACGTCGGCCTCAGCGACCGCCGCCGGGGTGTCGGTGACGACCCGGCCCGCGTCGGTGGTCCGCTCCCGTCCCGCGGGGGAGCTCTCGCTGTAGAACACGGTGTGCTCGCTGCGCTGCAGGTTGCTGGACACCCGCAGGCCCATCTTCCCGCCGGCGCCGATGACGGCGATGGTCAGCTTCTGGTCGGTCACGTTGCCTTGCTCCTCAGGTAGGACAGGTTGTGGAGGGTCCACTGCTCGTCGGTGTCGCGGGTAGTGGTCGGGTCGCCCTGCCAGGGCAGCCAGTGCTCGATGATCTGGTTGATCCTGCGCTCCTCGGGCGCGACGGCCGCGACCATGGCGTCGTAGTCCAGCAGCCCTCCCCCAGGCGAGCGCCGGCGAGGGTGAACCCGACCCAGCCGTCCTTCCGGGTGAAGGAGAAGTCCTTCACGTGCAGGTTCTTCACGTACGGCGCGGTCAGGGCGATGGTGTGACCGGGGCTCTCCAGCGCGGCCACGCAGTTGCCCGGATCCAGGCAGATCCCCAGCGCCGGAGTGCCGACCCGAGCCACCACCTCGACCACGGTCGCGGTCGGCACCCGCTCGTACGTCTGGAGGGCCAGCGTCACCCCGGCCGCCTCGTACGCCGGCGTCACCTGCCGCAGCAGGACGACCGCCTCGTCGACGCTCGGCGGGTGCCCGGCGGAGTAGAGCATGCTGCGGACCAAGGTGACCCCGAGCGCCCCGGCCAGCTCCACCGTAGCGGCCCAGGTGGGCCGGGTCGACCCCGCGCGTCCCGAGTTCCAGAGCCACCCCCCGGGCCGCAGCCCGGTCCCGGACGGCGGCCAGCTCCGTAGAGCTCGGGGCCTCGACCAGCGGATAGGCACAGATCTGCAGCAGCCCCACGCCCCAGCCGGCGGTCGTGTCGAGCACGGCGTTCAGGTCCAGCGGCTACGTCGGCGACCACTGCGGAGCTGAGCCTGGCTCTGGGTGGCGCTATCGGCAGCACCTCGGCCGTGGCGGAGGTCACCCGTCGGGCTGCTCGACTACTTCACCGGCGGGTCGGTCGCCCCCGGTGACCGGCTCCCGGCCGAGCGTCAGCTCGCCCAGTCGATGGGGGTGGGTCGCTCGGCCATCCGGGAGGCACTGGCCGCGCTCGAGGTCCTCGGCGTGGTCGACGTCCGTCCCGGGTCGGGCACCTACCTGCGGGCAGTGTCTCCGAGCTGCTGCCGCAGACGTTGTCGTGGGGGATGCTGCTCGGCGAGCAGAAGACCTGCGAGCTGATCGGGGTACGGCACTGGCTGGAGGTCCAGGCCGCCCGGCTGGCCGCTGTGGCGATCTCGCCGGAGTCCCTCGGCCGTATCGAGAGCCACCTGAGCACCATGCGGAACAACCGCGGAAGCTTCGAGGCGTTCGTGGCCGCCGACATGGCCTTCCACCAGGAGCTGGCCGCCAGCGCCCAGAACACCCTGCTTGCCGAGATGCTGCAGAGCGTCCGCTCGCTGATCCGGGTCTGGGTCGAGCGCGCTCTCAGCGACTCCGGCCACGCCGAGCTCACGTGCGCTGAGCACGAGGCGGCCGTGGTGGCCCTGCGAGCGGGTGACCCGGCGGCGGCGGCGGACGCGATGAGCGCCCACATGGACAGTGCCGGGCGTCGCGTCATGACCTCGATCGAGGCCCGGCCGACGCCTGACCCTGAGAACGAAGCGCCAGTGGGCTGACCCCTGACCCAGCCCCGCGGGAGGACGGGTCGAGGGGCGCCCACTGGCGCTTCATTCTCAGGATCGGGCCAGGCTCAGGCCCCGAGGGCCTTCCAGTCGTCGGCGTTGACGATGCCGTCGGCCTTGAGCCGCTTGGACTGCTGGAACCGGATCACCCGCGCCTTGGTCTGCGGTCCGAACCAGCCGTCGGCGGTGATCTTCAGGGCCTTCTGCAGCGCCGTGACCGCCTTGCCGCGCGAGCCCTGTTGCAGGGTGAGCTTCTTATACGGGGTCAGCGGGCTGACGACCGGCGGGGCCGGCGGCGGCGTGGCGGTGGTGGTGGCGCCCGCCTGCTCCCGGAGCAGGGCCCGCCAGGTGTCGGCCGTGACCGTGCCGGTGGCGGCGAGCCCGTGGCCGGTCTGGTAGGCGCTCACTGCGGCCGCCGTCTGTGCGCCGTACACCCCGTCGGCACTGACGCCGAGCACTTTCTGCAGGGTGGTCACGATCGGCCCGGTGCGGCCCGTGGTCAGCTCCATCCCGGAGTACTGCACCAGGGTCTTGAGGGTGGCCGACGCGCCACTGGGGGCCGCGACCTTGGCGAAGCTCACGCAGCGACGGGGGTTGGCGGTCCGGTAGGTCGGGGCCCAGTTGAGGTCCGCGGGGCGGCACGGACCGAAGTCCTCGGCGGCGACCGCCTTGGTCCAGAACGACGTCCGGGCCTGCGCTCCGGCCCAGGACAGCGAGAAGTGCACGTGGTTGCGGTGGCAGGTCGAGTCCAGGGAGCTCGAGGTCCGGTTCGCGCAGTTGTTGTAGTCCCGCCAGCCGGAGTCGGCGCTGTAGGCACCCCAGATCCGGTTGTTCCAGATCACGTACATCACCCCGAGGCGGCGGGCGTTGGCGTAGCGGTTGCCGTTCTCGTCGGTGGCGAACAGCCACGTCAGCATCGTGTCGACCTCGGCCTTGTCCGAGGTGTTGCGGACCGAGTGCATCCAGTCCAGAGCGCGGCCCTCGTAGTGCTCACTCGTGGCCAGCAGGTCGGTCCCG
>JBBQAB010000601.1:0-3720 GCA_038198385.1 Propionibacteriales bacterium | reverse complement strand
CTATCCCGGCCAGGCGAGCACCCCCGAGACCCTCGCCGCCGCCGAGGCCACCCTGGACACCGCTCTGGCGGCGCCGCTGCGGCGTGCCCTGGTGGACAGCACCGACCGGCTGCGGCGCGCGGTCAACTCCCTGCAACGGTTCTGACCCGGCTCGGCTCAGAGCTTGGACCAGGCGGTCTCGAAGACGTAGCGGAGCTTCTGCTCGATCTCGTCGAAGATCGCCTGGTCGCTGATCAGGGGCGGCGCCACCTGGACGACGGCGTGGCCGCGGTCGTCGGCCCGGCAGTAGAGCCCCGCCTCGTAGAGCGCGCCGGAGACGTAGCCGCGCAGGACACGCTCGGAGTCGGCCTTGTCGAACGGCTCCTTGGTGGCCTGGTCACGGACCAGCTCGATGGCGTAGAAGAACCCGTCGCCGCGGACGTTGCCGACGATGGGCAGATCGTAGAGCTTCTCCAGCGTACGTCGCAGGGCGTTCTCGTTGCGGAGCACGTTGCCGAGCAGGTCCTCGCGCTCGAACAGGTCCAGGTTGGCCAGGGCCACGGCGCAGGAGACCGGGTGCCCGCCAAAGGTGTAGCCGTGCGGGAAGGTCGCGTTGCCCTGGCCGAACGGCTCGAAGATCCGGTCCGAGATCAGGGTCGCGCCCAGCGGGGAGTAGCCCGAGGTCAGCCCCTTGGCGCTGGTGATGATGTCGGGGACGTAGTCGTACTTGTCGGCCCCGAACATGGTCCCGAGCCGCCCGTAGGCGCAGATCACCTCGTCCGAGACCAGGAGGACGTCGTGCTTGTCGCAGATCTCGCGGAGCCGCTCGAAGTAGCCGGGCGGGGGTGGGAAGCAGCCGCCCGCGTTCTGCACCGGCTCCACGAAGACGGCGGCGACGGTGTCAGGCCCCTCCTCGATGATGGCCTCCTCGATCCGGTTGGCGGCCCAGAGCCCGAACTGCTTCTCGTCGTGGGCGACCGGCTCTGGTGCGCGGTAGAAGTCGGTGTTGGGGGCGCGGAAGGTGCCGGGGACGAGCGGCTCGAAGGGCGCCTTGAATCCCGGCACCCCGGTGATCGACAGCGCGCCCTGGGTGGTGCCGTGGTAGGCGATGGCCCGGGAGATGACCTTGTACTTCCCGGGCTTGCCGGTCATCCGGAAGAACTGCTTCGCCACCTTCCAGGCGGTCTCGACCGCCTCGGCCCCGCCGGTGGAGAAGAAGACCTTGTTGAGGTCCCCCGGGGCCAGGTCGGCCAGCCGGTCGGCGAGCTCGATGGCGGGCGGGGTGGCGTAGGACCACACCGGGAAGAAGGCGAGCTTGCGTGCCTGAACCGCAGCCGCGTCGGCCAGCTCACCGCGGCCGTGACCCGCCTGGACGACGAACAGCCCCGACAGGGCGTCGAGGTACTTCTTGCCGTGGGTGTCCCAGATGTAGGCGCCCTCGCCCCGCTCGATCGTGGGGACCGGCTGGGTGGCGTACGTGGACATCTGGGTGAAGTGCATCCACAGGTGCTCGGCGCCGGTCCGGCCCGAGTCGTCGGCGACCTCCAGACCGTGGTCGGCCAGGTTGTCGAGCTCGGTGTTGGGAAGGCTCATCGGGTACCCCACTGCTAGGTCTGGTCGGACACTTCAACCTAGAACATGATGGCCCAGGCTCCGGAGGAGGTCGCGATCTGGTGCTGGCGATCCGACGTGACGGCCGGAAAGCAGATCTGTTGCGGAAACGTGACCGAGACCCCGATTCCCGTGGCCGGGTGGCGGTCTGGGGGTGCTGAACCCGGGCCGAACGGGGCTGTCCCGGCAGATCCGTGCCTGGGGGGTTGCCGTGTCCGGTCTGGCCCCGTACGTTCTTCCGCGACACGAGTGTGTGAATTCTTGCCAAGGCGCCACGTCACGATCATGTTGCGTGCCCTGTCAGGTCTTTCGTTACTTCTTGTTGTTGTTAGGTTGTTGTCCTAGAACTGTTTCGTTCCTGTGCGGTTGGCCCTCGGACCCCCGCACAACTGACGCGCCTGGAGAAGGCGCAACCTTGGAGGAGGACATCCATGCGAGGACAAACTCGCGCGATGGCTGCTGCTGCCGTCACGACGATCGCCCTGGTGGCGTCGGCGTGCGGTGGCGGGGGCAGCACGACGCCCGCCCCTGGTGCCAGCGGCGGCAGCGCCGCCGGCGGTGACATCGTCATCAAGGGCTGCACGCCCCAGAACGAGCTGCTGCCCGGCAACACGGCTGAGGTCTGCGGCGGTAACGTTTTGGACGCTGTGTTCGCCAAGCTGGTGCACTACAACTCCGACACGGCGGCTCCTGAGATGGACATCGCCCAGTCGATTGACACGAGCGACAACCAGAACTTCACCGTCAAGCTGAAGCCGGGCTACAAGTTCCAGGACGGGACCGACGTCAAGGCGAAGAACTTCGTCGACGCCTGGAACTGGTCCGCGTACGCCGCCAACGGCCAGCAGAACGGCTACTTCTTCGAGCCGATCGAGGGCTACGCCGACGTCCAGTGCGGGGCCGACGCCAAGGGTGCGGTCGACTGCACCGGCAAGCCGGCGAAGGCGAAGGCAATGTCGGGTCTGAAGGTCGTGGACGACACCACCTTCACCATCAAGACCACCGCGGCCGTCTCCAACCTGCCGGTACGACTGGGCTACACCGCCTTCTCCCCGCTGCCGGACGTGTTCTTCAACGACCCCAAGGCGTTCGCGGAGAAGCCGATCGGCGCCGGCCCGTTCCAGTTCGACTCCAAGTCGACCACCGAGATGGTGCTCTCCAAGTTCGCCGACTACTCCGGTGACTACAAGCCCAGCGTCAACAAGGTCACCTTCAAGATCTACACCGACGAGTCGGCGGCCTACAACGACGTCCTGGCCAACAACCTGGACTTCACCGACGTCATCCCCTCCGACCGTCTGGTGGGTGACCTCTACAAGACCGAGCTCGACGGCCGCAACGCCCAGCGCGACTCGGGTGTCATTCAGGCGGTCGTCTTCTCCCCGATCGACCCCGGGCTGAAGAACCCCGAGATCCGCAAGGCCATCTCGATGGCCGTGGACCGTCCGCTGATCAACAAGCAGATCTTCAACGGCACCCGGCCCCCGGCCGACGGCTGGGTCTCCCCGGTGGTGGACGGCTACAAGGCCGGCGCCTGCGCTGGATACTGCACTTTCGACGCGGCCAAGGCCAAGCAGATGTACGACGCGGCCGGCGGTTACAAGGGCACGCTGACCCTGACGGTGAACGGTGATGGCGGCCACAAGCCGTGGGCCGACGCCGCCTGCAACTCGATCAAGAACACCCTGGGCCTGGACTGCGTCGCGCAGACCACCCCGGACTTCGCGACTCTGCTCAAGCAGCTCCAGAAGAAGGAGCTGAAGGGCATGTTCCGCGAGGGCTGGCAGATGGACTACCCCTCGATCGAGAACTTCCTCGCCCCGCTGTACGCCAAGGGCGCCGGTTCCAACTACGCGGGCTACGACAACCCCGCGTTCGAGGCCAAGCTGAAGGAGGCGGCCGCAGCGCCCACTGCGGACGAGTCCAACAAGCTCTACCAGGAGGCGGAGGCCATGCTGGCCACCGACTTCCCGTCCATGCCGATGTGGACCTACTCGGTCACCGTCGGGTGGTCGGACAAGGTCACCGACGTCAAGGTGACGCCGTTCGGCACCCTTGACCTGGCGTCGATCAAAACCAAGTAGCCCTGCACGTGAGCACGATGTCGGCCCGCCGAACCTGTTCGGCGGG
>JBBQAB010000600.1:0-7104 GCA_038198385.1 Propionibacteriales bacterium | reverse complement strand
CAGATTGCACCTGGCCTCCCTGGCCGGGACCTGGATCGCCCTGGTGCCGGGTCTGGCGGGCCTGCGGCAGCGGCACAGCTCCGTGGCGTTCTCGCCGCGGCTGCCTGAGGGCCTGACCCGGCTGGTGGTGAACCTGGCCGTACGCGGACGTCGGCTCCGGGTCGAGATCACCCCGGAGCAGACCGTCTACCAGCTCATCGAGGGCGAACCTCTCGAGGTACGCCACGACGGCGCCCTGTTCCGGGTCCAGACCACTGAACCGATCGTGCGTCCCACGGGTCGGCCGGAGGCCGCCGACGCGCCGGCTCAACCCGTCGGCCGGGCCCCGGCTTCGCGGCGCCGCCCCCGGTCCACCCGCGCCCGGGTCTGAGGGCCCCGGATCGGCGGCCGACCGGTGCGCGCGGGTCACCCGCCGGGCTGAGCTGACGTACGCGGCGGTTGCGGACGGCTCACACGGTGCGTCGGCCGCCCGCCGGCTCGCAGCCGATGCCGCCACCGCCCAGGACGACCAACCGCTCGCGCAGGGAGTTGAGGCCCCAGGCCGTCCCGGAGGTGAGGAACGGCCCGTCGGTCAGGCCGGGCACCGCGGGGTCCGACCCCGTGGCGATCACGGCCTGGACGAAGACGATCGAGCGGCCGTCCACCACGAGCCGGTCAGGTCCGACGAAGCGTCCAGTGCCGTCACCACCTCGACCCGGGCCGCGGTCATCGTCTCACCCGAGTCGTCGGGCGCGATGGTGGCGATGGGCTGACGGACGTGGCTCCTCACCGCAGCGCCACCGGACCCTCGGGGGCGGCCAGGCCGAAGCGGCCGGCGCGACGGGCGGTCGCCAAGCACCGGGCTCAACTTCCCCGGCCTGCAGGACCGGATCGGTCCGACGGGCAGTGTCGTCGGGGTCGACGGAAGCCAACCCTGTTCGCGCAGTCCGTGGACGCGCGGGCCGTTCGGAAGCTGGCCGGCGGCGGCGTGACGCGGCGATCGCCACGTGTCGTCGGGCGGGGCCGTCAGCGACTTGCGGCCCGGGCCTGGAGGTCCAGGACCACCGTCGGGTCCCGCAGGGTGGTCACGTCACCCAGCTCGCGCCCCTCCGCGATGTCGCGCAGCAACCGGCGCATGATCTTGCCCGACCGGGTCTTGGGCAGGTCGTCGGCCCAGATGATCGACTTCGGACGCGCCAGCTTGCCGATCCTCACGGCCACATGCTCGCGGATCTCCGCCGCGACCGCGTCGTCGCCCTGGAGGTCACCGTTGAGGGTCACGAAGGCGACGATGGCCTGTCCCGTGAGGCTGTCCGCCTCGGCGACCACGGCCGCTTCCGCGACCTTCTCGTGGGCCACGATCGCCGACTCCACCTCCGCGGTGGAGAGCCGGTGCCCGGAGACGTTGATCACATCATCGGTGCGACCGATGATCCAGATGTAACCGTCGCTGTCGAGCCGAGCGGCGTCTCCCACCAGGTAGGTACGCGGACCGAACCGGCCGAAGTAGGTGGAGACGAAGCGCTCGTCGTCGTTGTAGAGCGTACGCAGCATCCCCGGCCACGGTTTGGTGATGACGAGCAGGCCGGTGCCTTCGGTGATCTCGGCTCCCTCCTGGTCGACGAGGGCGGCGGTGATGCCCGGGAGCGCCTGCGTGGCCGATCCCGGCTTCGCGGCGGTCAGCCCGGCCAGGGGCGCGATCATGATGTGCCCGGTCTCGGTCTGCCACCAGGTGTCCACCACGGGGCACCGCTCGTGGCCGATGACCTTGTGATACCACAGCCATGCCTTGGGGTTGATGGGCTCACCGACCGATCCCAGCAGCCGCAGCGACGACAGGTCGTGGCGGTTGGGGTTCTCGACCCCCCACTTCATGCAGGCCCGGATGGCGGTCGGGGCGGTGTAGAAGATCGTGACCCCGTAGCGCTCGATGACCTCCCACCAGATGTCCTTGGCCGGATAGTCCGGCGCGCCCTCGAACATCACGCTGGTCGCGCCGTTGGCGAGCGGCCCGTACACGATGTAGGAGTGGCCGGTCACCCAGCCGACGTCGGCGGAGCACCAGAAGACGTCGGACTCGGGCCGGAGGTCGAAGACGTCGTGCATCGTCGAGGTGACCCCGGTCAGGTAGCCGCCGGTGGCGTGCACGATGCCCTTGGGCTTGGCCGTCGACCCCGAGGAGTAGAGGATGAAGAGTGGGTGGTCCGACGGCATCGGCTCGGCGGGGCACTCGGCCGCACTGGTGGCCAGGAGCTCGTCGTAGAAGAAGTCTCGACCCGGCTGCATCTGGCAGTCGGCCCCGGTGGCGCGGACGACAATGATCTTCTCCAGAGCGGCGAGGTCGGCCATCACCTCGTCGACCACCGCCTTGATGGGCGCGGTCTTGCCCTTGCGGCGGGCGCCGTCCACGGTGATGAGCACCTTGGCGTCCGACACCTCCATCCGGTCCCGGACCGACCCGGGTGAGAACCCGCCGAAGACCACGTTGTGTGGCGCGCCGATCCGGGCACAGGCCAGCATCGCCACGACGACCTCGGGAATCATCGGCAGGAAGATGCCGACCACGTCGCCCGGTTTGACGCCGAGGTCCTTGAGCCCGTTGGCCAGCCGCTGCACGTCGCGCAGCAGGTCGGCGTAGGTGACCGCCCGTTGCTCGCCACCCTCACCGTGCCAGTGGTAGGCCACCCGGTCGCCACGACCCTCCAGGACGTGGCGGTCCAGGCAGTTGTAGGACACGTTGATCTCGCCGTCGGGAAACCACTTGAAGAACGGCGGGTCCGCGTCGTCGAGAGTCGTGGTGAACGGCTTGTGCCAGTGCAGCTCCCGAGCCCGCTCGGCCCAGTAAGCCTCGGGGTCTGCGGTCGCTTCCGCGTACACCTCAGGGTCGGTGATGTGCGCCCGGGAACCGAAGTCGGCGGGGGGTTCGAACGTCTCCACCTCCAACAGCTCTTCGAGCACCTGCTCGAGCTGTTCCGCCGTTTCGACGTTGTCCACGGGTCCGTGGCTGGGTTGTTGGGTACTGGTGTCCGTCATCTTCGACCTCCGCAAGAGGCTCCGCCGATAAAAGATCAACGGCCTCAGCCTCGTCGGCACGCGGGAGTACGGCCAGCAGGATCAGTTCGGTAAGAGCACGAGATTTGCTGAACCTAGCACTCGCCGAGCTGCCGGCTCACCGCGGCTGCGACCGCCGTCGCGCCCGCTACTTCCATCAGCAGCGGGTCGTGGCTCGTTCCGTCGACGCGCATCGCCTCCACGCGGGACGATGACCGCAGCTCGGGGGGGCTCCCCGACCGGGGCGCTGTCGAGAACGCCTCCACCTCGGGTCCCCAGATCGAGCCGAGGGCCGGATGGGCTCGCCAGTATTCGCGGTAGGCCTCGCGGCTCGGGAAGGTCATCGACAGCCGGCGGCCCCGGTGATGTGAGACTGCAGAGGTGGTGTTCGTCACGGGCTCCCGCAGGTGGGTGAGGCATGGGGTGGGTGTTCGGGCCCGCCGCCTCGCGAGCTGGCCCACGACCCGGGGCAACAGCTCCGCCACTCAACAGGAGGCTTGGTCATGTCAGGTTCAGTCATCGTCGGGGGCGCCCGTACGCCGATCGGGAAGCTGTCGGGAACGCTCAAGATCTTCCCGGCCGTCGACCTCGGTGGGTTCGCCATCAAGGCGGCCCTCGCAAAGGCGGGAGTCACCGGGGACCAGGTCGACTACGTGATCATGGGACACGTCATCCAGGCCGGTGCCGGTCAGATGACGGCGCGCCAGGCCGCGGTTCGCGGCGGCATTCCGATGGACGTGCCCTCGTTGACGGTCAACAAGGTGTGTCTCTCCGGTCTCGACGCGATCGCGTTGGCCGACCAGCTCATCCGGGCCGGCGAGTTCGACGTCGTCGTGGCGGGTGGGATGGAGTCCATGACGAACGGGCCCTACCTGCTGCCCGGCGCACGGCAGGGTTACCGCTACGGCAACAGCGAGATCCTGGACGCGACCGCACACGACGCCCTCTACTGCGCGATCGACCTCGTGGGTATGGGCCAGGCCACCGAGGGCTACAACGCCAAGCTGGGAATCACCCGCGAGGAGCAGGACCTGTTCTCCGTCGAGTCCCACCTACGCGCCGCCGCGGCCGCGAAGAACGGGCTGTTCGACGACGAGATCGTCGGCGTCGAGGTGCCGCAGCGTCGGGGGGACCCGGTCACGGTGTCGACGGATGAAGGTGTCCGGGCCGACATCGACCACCAGACCCTGTCCACGCTGCGACCGGCCTTCGCGGCGGACGGCACCATCACCGCCGGCTCGTCGTCCCAGATCTCCGACGGCGGGGCCGCCGTTGTGGTGATGAGCCGAGTCAAGGCCGACGAGCTGGGGCTCGAGGTGCTGGCCGAGATCGGAGCCCACGGTGTGGTCGCCGGACCGGACGCCTCACTGCAGTCCCAGCCGTCGAACGCCATCACCAAGGCGCTGCGGCGCGAGGGGCTGAGCGCCTCCGACGTCGATCTCTTCGAGATCAACGAGGCGTTCGCCTCGGTGGCCATCCAGTCGATGCGTGACCTCGGTGTCACCTCGGAGAACGTGAACGTCAACGGCGGGGCGATCTCGATGGGTCACCCGGTCGGGATGTCTGGAGCCCGCCTGATCCTGCACCTCGCGCTCGAGCTCAAGCGCCGCGGTGGTGGGCTCGGCGCGGCCGGGCTCTGTGGTGGCGGCGGTCAGGGCGACGCCCTGCTGATTCGGGTCGCAGCCTGATGACCGACATGACGAGCCAGGTGGTCCGGGTGGTCGAGTTCCTGGCCGGACCGGACGCCGGCTACCTCACGGGCCAGGTCTGTGCCCTCAACGGCGGGCTCTGCCTGTGAGCAGCGACCGACGTCGGTGGGCACGTCTCCCGGGCTCGAGGAGCGCGTGAGCGAGTCGGTGCTGCTGCTCTGGGATGACGACCTGATGAGGTACGACCTCGGCGGGACCCATCCGATGCACCCGGGCCGGCTCGAGCTGACGCTGGCCCTGGCCCGTAGCCTGGGTGTGTTTGACCGACCCGAGATCCGGGTCGTTGCGCCGCGGCCCGCCTCCGACGCCACGCTGGCGCTGGTCCACGACCCCGCCTACATCGCGGTCGTGCGGGGGGCCTCCGACGACCAGCCTGCCGACCGTCTCTCCGCGTACGGCCTCGGCGGTCAGGACAACCCGGTCTTCGACCGGATGCACGAGGCGTCCGCCCTGGTGACGGGCGGGACCCTGGACGCCGTACGGGCGGTCCGTCGCGGTGAGGTGGCCAACGCCGTCAACCTGGCCGGCGGTCTGCACCACGCGATGCCCGCCCGGGCGTCGGGGTTCTGCGTCTACAACGACGTCGCCGTCGCGATCGCCTGGCTGCTGGGCGACGGGGTCCAGCGGGTGGCGTACGTCGACGTCGACGCCCACCACGGGGACGGCGTCGAGGCCGCCTTCTACGACGACCCGCGGGTGCTCACGGTCAGCCTGCACGAGGGCGGGTACACCGCGTTCCCCGGCACCGGCTTTCCCACCGACAGCGGCGGCGAGGGGGCCGAGGGGACGGTGGCCAACGTCGCCCTGCCTCCGGGCACCGCCGACGCGGGCTGGCTGCGGGCCTTCCACGCCGTCGTCCCCCCGCTCCTGCGGGCGTTCGAGCCGGAGATCCTGATCACCCAGCTCGGGTGCGACACGCACCGGCTGGACCCGCTGGCCCAGCTCGAGCTGACCGTCGACGGGCACCGCGCCTGCTACGCGGCCCTGCACGATCTGGCCCACGAGGTGTGCGGGAGACGGTGGGTGGCCGTGGGGGGCGGCGGCTATGCCATCGTCGATGTCGTGCCCCGATCCTGGACCCACCTGCTGGCCGAGATCACGGGCCGCCCGCTCGACCCGAGGACGACGACCCCCGACAGCTGGCGGGACCTGGTCCGGGCTCGGACCGGCAGCGACGCCCCGGAGCAGATGACCGACGGCGTCGCGGCGACCTATCGGGCGTGGGACGCCGGCGAAGGCGACCCGGACGATCCTTTGGACCGGGCGATCGCGGCGACCCGGCGCGCGGTCTTCCCCGAGCACGGCCTCGACCCGTGGGACCCGCGGTGAGCGAGTCGATGTGGCCCGCGGGCGCCGACTATCCCGCCCGGTGGGAGGCCGACGTGGTCCTCACTGACGGTGGCACGCTGCACCTACGTCCGATCCGCCCGTCCGACGCCGACCATCTGGTGACCTTCTACGCGCGGCTGTCGGCCGAGACCATCCGGTTCCGCTTCTTCGCACCCCACCCGACCCTGTCCCCGGCCGAGGTGGAGAGGTTCACCATTGTGGACCACCACGAACGGGTGGCCCTCGTCGCGATGCTCGGCGACACGATGGTGGCGGTGGGCCGCTACGACGCGGTCCCCGGAACCGACGAGGCCGAGGTGGCCTTTCTGGTCGATGACGACCATCAGGGCCGCGGGCTGGGCTCTGTGCTGCTGGAGCACCTGGCCGCCATCGCCGCCGAGCAGGACATCCGCTCCTTCGAGGCCGAGGTCCTGACCGACAACTATCGGATGGTCCGCGTGTTCATCGACGCCGGCTACCAGGCCACCCGCTCCTACGAGGAGGACGCGATCCACCTCGTCTTCCCGATCGAGCCGACCAGCGCCTCCATCGCCGTGATGCAGTCGCGCGAGCACCGGGCCGAGGCCCGTTCGATCGGGCGGTTGCTGGCACCCCGCTCGGTCGCCGTGGTGGGAGCGAGCCGCAGCCCCGGTAGCGCGGGTCACACCGTGCTGCTCAACCTCCTCCGCTCCAGGTTCCAGGGGCCGGTCTTTCCGGTCAACCCGAAGGCCGGGAATGTGGCCAGCGTCCGCGCGTACGCCAGCGTGGCCGACGTCCCCGACGACATCGACCTGGCGGTGCTGGTCATTCCGGCCGCCGCGGTGCCCGGCGTCGTCGACCAGTGTGCGGCCAAGCACGTCCGCGGGCTCGTCGTC
This sequence comes from Propionibacteriales bacterium, assembly GCA_038198385.1. Taxonomy (GTDB): domain Bacteria; phylum Actinomycetota; class Actinomycetes; order Propionibacteriales; family Propionibacteriaceae; genus Microlunatus. The sequence goes on along the minus strand of JBBQAB010000600.1, from coordinate 161 downwards.
CTGTCCGGCGGGTTCGGCGACGCGGGGGAAGCCGGTCTGGAGGCCGAACGCGCACTGGTGGCTCAGGCCCGGGCCAACGGCATGCGGGTGATCGGTCCCAGCTGTCTGGGGGTCATGAACACGGCGCCGGAGGTGCTGCTCAACGCGACCCTGGCCCCGAT
>JBBQAB010000599.1:0-2474 GCA_038198385.1 Propionibacteriales bacterium | reverse complement strand
GGCCGAGGCGGATGTCACCGGTCAGGACGACGTCGTCAGGGGTCTCACGGCTCACAGGTGCCTCTCCGAGGGGGACCGACCGTCGGCGCCTCGGGCCTCATCCTGACCTAGGGCCCCGGGCCTGACCTCCGGCGGGGGGAGCCGGACTCCGAACCCCTTGACCGCGAAGCGCAGCAGGACCTGGCCCGGCTCCAGCAGGTCGGCCAGGCGGGCCGCGCACAGGACCTCGAGCTCGGCCACGCGGGCCGCGTACGCCTCGGGACCCTCCTCCCGCGCCTCGTGCAGGGCCAGCACGTTGTGCCAGACCGACCTTCGCGACTCACGGAGAAAGCGCCGTGAGGCGAGTCGGTTGGCCGGAGTCAGCAGCCGGTCGCGCCGGCGCCGCGGACCCTCCAGATGGCCGTCCTCGACGCTGACCCGCGAACCCAGCACCGCGTCGATGCGCTCGTGGTCGCGCTGCCGCCGGGCCCGCAGGACGGGGTCGGCGAGGTCGGTGGCCGGGAGGACATCCAGCATCGCCTGCGGGAGGTCGAAGTTGATGTGGGCGTTCAGGCCGAGCAGCAGGTGCACCAGGGGGTGCAGCGTCGCCGGGGCGTCGAAGGCCAGCCGCCAGGGGCGGGTGACGGCCGCGCCCGCGCGGTCCGCGTCGTGGGCGCGGACGAAGTAGCCGGCGAACGTCGTGCCCCACGCCCTGACCCAGGTCGGATCCTCGAACCCGGCCGCGTCCGCCTCCTCGTCGATCGCGACCGTGGTGCGGGCGTACGTCTCGACGAAGGGCCGGCGGTGGGCCAGGGTCTCAGGCAGGTCCTCGGACCGGTGCCGGAGCTGGGCGACCACGTCCTCCAGGTCAAGGTCCGCGTCAGGCATGAGCCCAGTCTTCCCGTTCGGACAACCGCGTCCCGCTCGGCCGGCTGTGGGCGCTGCCCGCCGGTCCAGACCTCGGGTCCGGGACGCGCCGGCGGATCAGGTCGCTCCCCTCGGGCGTACGGTCCGGCCCGTCGCCGGTAGCGGGGTCTTGGGTTCGCTTCCGAGAGCGGGGAGGATGGACGCGTGGCTTCTTCCCGAGCGGCAGGCTTCGACCCGGTGGCGGTGGGTCGCAGCGAGTGTCTGGCCTGGTCCGCCTACTACCGCCGCGACTGGGCCGGGGTGCTCCGGGGCACGACCGGCATGGTCCACCACGGTTTCGGTCTGGGGCTGGTGGACACCGGTCGGGCCGCGTGGCACGTCCTGCGGGCCCACCAGGCCTGGGCGCCCTACCCCGACAACGACCCGACCTCCGCCCGGCGCCACATGACCTCGTTCTACGCCCTGGCCAACCGGGCCGGTCGGCTGTCGGCTGACCCGGCGGTCGCGGCCGAGCTCGAGGTCCGCTGGTGGCAGGTCCACCGGGTCCGTCAGCACGAGCGGCAGCGCGACGACGAGCCGCTGGTGGCGGCGGTGACCGCGCTCTACGCCTACGTCCACCGCCGATCCGAGGAGGGCGTCCGTCGGGCGGCCACGCTGCGGGTGCAGGCCATGGCCCTGTCCGACGCCTGGGTCGCGGCCGGGGCGAAGCTCAGCGACCCCACGCTGGCCATGGAACGGATGGCGCTCGTGGCCTCCTACACGTCGTTGCGGGACGCGCTCGAGCGGTCGGCCCCGGACCCGAGGTCGGCCCGCGTGCGCTAGTCGCCGCCCGGAGGTTGTCCACAGATGCGGCGGAGGGGTCTACCGCGGGCTCGGCCCAGTGGCTCAGGCTGGGGCTCTCGACCGGCCGGGTGTGACCGCCGGCGCAGCCCCGGAGGAGCCCCATGCCCAGCGCGACCCTTGCCGTCCGTTCCGTCATCGACAGCCGCCCGCCCGACCGCACCTGGCTCGGACCGGTGGCGCCCGTCCGGGTGCCCGGCCAGCCGCCCCTCGACCTCGGGCCAGCGGGACCGCCCGCGCGGCCGGTCCACCTCACCCAGGTGACGGCGGGCTGGCTGACCGCACCCCGGCCCGGGCTGCCGCCGGCCGGACGATGGGCGGCCTCGCTTTCGGTGGCCCTCGTGGAGGTCCTGCAGGGCCGGCGGGCCGCAGCCCAGCTGAGCCGGTGGGTCCAGGAGGACGTCCTCGCCCGGGTGGCCCTGGTCGAGCGCCGACGTCGGGCGTCGGTGCCCCGCTCGCTCGCCCCCCCGCCGGTGCAGGTGCACTCGGTCCGGGTGCAGCATCCCCGGGCGGACGTGGCCGAGGTGGCCGCCCACCTCGGTCTCGGTCGGCAGCGGCACGCTGTCGCGCTGCGGCTCGAGGGCCTGGGGGACCGCTGGCTGTGTACGGCCGCGGAGCTGGGTCCGGGCCCCTGGCCACTCTGACGCGGACCTGAGCTGATCGGGACCGGGGCCGGTTCGGGGGCGAGCGCGGATAGGGTCGACCCGGGCCATCAGGTCACCGCGTCCGCTGGACTGCGGACACAGAACGGTCGGCGGGCCCGACGTCAGCAGGAGGCGGTCATGGTC
>JBBQAB010000598.1:0-2364 GCA_038198385.1 Propionibacteriales bacterium | reverse complement strand
GCCGCCGCTGATGGCCGACCTCAAGGCGCTGCTGGGTCCCTCGTGTCTGGCTTCGTGAGCGGACCGGGCGAGACGGGCACCGGGCGGGCCGGGTCGACCCGCCCTGTCGTCCGGGGTGGGCTGACCGGCCTGCGCGAAGACCTCGACGTGCGCCGCCACCTCGGCCAGGGCGTCGCGGGAGTAGTGAATGACGTTGACCGCCTTGGGAACGCCCGCTGGAGCTGTCGACGAGCCGCGCCGTCTGGACGGGCTGCAGCAGCTCGACCACCACGCCGGCCACAAGGCCCGCTTCGTCCTCTGCACGCAGAGGACAGATGGCGACGCCGATGGTGAGGCGCAGGCAGAGCTACGTCATCAGCGCCGGCCGACGAGGCGGCGCCAAAAGGACGGGCCGGGGTCGAATCATCGCGTCAGCCTGCAAGTCGAAGCAGAGCAACCCATGCTCGGCTGCAACCCGCGCCACCTCTGCGGCCACTTCCGTTGCCGACCAGATCAACGGAATGACCGCCGTGTCCCTCCATGCACACGCGGAAAGCGGCGCGACCGCCCAAGGATCTACCAGCGGCAGCCTCTGAGTCGATCTCTGGCCATCGCTCCAGAAGTGACTCGATGAACGCTTGTATGGCTGCCAAGGGTTCACTGTCAGGTGTCGCCTCCATCGCCTCGCCGAGCTGGTCGCACTTAGCTCCAGCCTCAGCGTCTGAAAGATCCGCAGATCCAGAACACTGCCCAGGTCCCTGCGGTTCTGGTGAGGCCGACGTTCAGTAGCCGGCGAGATTAAACTGACCGTCACTGGCGAGTGCCCCGTGACTAACTGACTAGGGTGGCGGCCGCAGCCTAATAGCCACCTGACTAGTCAAGGACACCACTTGTCAGAAGGATACCTCATCGGACAGGCCCGAGAGGGTTCACCGAGGCGGTTCGGTGACCGCGTGCACGGCGGCACACCGGAGCTGGCTCTGTCAAGGTCAGTTGGCCCCACCCTGTCAGGGGTAGGTGGCCCCATCTGGGGTGCCAGTGGGACCGGCTTGGTCGTTGATGCAAGCGGCGGTTCTGGCTCCAAGTGATCCGACGGCGGCTGCGATGAGGAGCAGGATGCCGCCGAGTAGGTAGACGGCTCGAATGCCGACGGCGTCGGCGAGCAGTCCGCCGCCGAGCAGGCTCAGGAGCCGGCCGGTCTGCCAGAGCATGTCGAAGCCGGCGAACGCCCTGCCCCGGAAGTCCTCGGGGACGCGGGACTGGACCAGGCTGCTGAAGGTCACGTTGCCGGTGGAGGTTGACAGGCCGTAGAACACCAGCGCGCAGGAGGCCAGGGGGAGGCTGGTAGTGACGGCCAGGACGAGGTCGACGATGCCGCGGATTGCGTAGGGCCCGAACACGAACAGTGGGCGGCGTGGGTCGGTGATGCGTCGTAGGAGCAGGAGTGGCCCGAGGGCGGCGCCGGTGCCGATTGCGGCGACGAGCACCCCAAAGTCACTGCCCCCACCAAGGCGGTCCTGGGCGAGGAGGACGAGCAGCGCACTGGTGGCGCCGGCGGACAACGCCGCCAGGAACTGTCCGACAGCGAGTGCCTTGAGCAGCGGCAGCGCGGCGAGAGTCGCGAGGCCCTCGCGGGCATGAGCGAGCGGGCTGGCGACCTGCACCGGCCTGGTGCGTGTGGGTTCGTGCAGGCCCCTCAGGACCGCGGCGCTGAGCGCGAAGCTGACGGCGTTGGCGGCGAATGCCACCTCGAACCCAACGTGTACGGCGAGCAGGGCCGCGACAGGTGCGACGAGGATCTGGGCGGTGACCGCGGCGGTCCAGATGCCGCTGTTGGCGGCGACGAGCTCGTCGTCGTGGACGATCGAGGGCAGCAGCGACTGCGCGGCGGGTGAGAAGAACACCTGCCCGCAGGACAGCCCGAACGCGACCGCGTAGGCGACCGGCGCGCTGTCGTGCCAGACCGCGAGGGCCCCGGCGAGCAGCACGCGGGCGAGGTCGGCGGTGACCATCACCTGCACACGTGGGAGGCGATCCACCAGGCTGCCGGCAAGGGGCGCGAGCAGCAGCACCGGCGCGATCTCGGCTAGCACCGCCCCGGACACGCCGAGCCCGGAGCCGGTCAACGCGATCAGCAGCAACGCGAGGGTCGTGAACTGGGCGACGTCGCCGACCTGCGAGACGGCTCGAGCCAGCCAGAGGCGCCGGTAGGCAGGCTGTCCGAGGAGCCTGCCCAGGTCGGGCCGGGTCGTGGTCACTGTTCCATCCTTGTGGGTGGTCGACGACTGCGGAGGTCACCCATGAGGCAGGGCCTCAGTGGTTGGGATAAACGAATGTCCTGGTGACGAGGTGGTTGGGCGCGGTCAGGGTTTCGCGAATGATGCG
>JBBQAB010000597.1:0-2030 GCA_038198385.1 Propionibacteriales bacterium | reverse complement strand
CGTTGGTCGAGCCGAGGTCGACGATGTCGATCTGTCCGGGTCCGGTCTCGCCGACCCGGATCTCGGCGTGCAGCCGGGAGATGCCCGGGTCGTTGATCCGCAGGTCCGCGTCGGTGCCGCGTCCGATGGTCAGGCCCGGCGCACGCAGGGGGTGGCGGATCCCGTTGACCTCCAGCACCAGGACGGCCGGCGGGGCAAACGAGGGCCGTGCGTCCGGCCGGTAGAGGCCGTGCTCGTCCTCGCGGGTCGGCGGTGCGCCGGGGTCGCTGGCGGCCGGCGGCGTACGCGGTGCAGTGGGGCGCCGGGCCGGGTCGGTCCGAGCCTGCGGACGGTGGGCCGGCGGCTCCTCGACCGCGGACGCGACTCCGGCCACGGCGGCGGAGGAGACCGTGAAGCGGCCGGTGGGAAGGCTGGAGTCCAGGTCGAACTCGATCCGGATCGGCCCGTTGAAGGTGTAGCCCCGCTCCCGGGCGTGGCTGCGCAGCTCGTCGCCGAGCTCGGTGCTGAGCGCGTCCCCGTACGGCGTGAGCTTGTCGTGGTCGTGCTCGGACAGACCGACCGCGAACTCGTTGGGGACGAGTCGTTTCTCGCGCGAGACGAGCTTGGCCTCAGCGTCCAGCTCGCGCTGCAGGCGTGCGGCGATCTCGACCGGCTGCACGTCGCCTTTGAACGCGCGTGCGAACGCGCCGCTCACCGCGCCCTCGACCTTCTTCTCGAAGCGTTCGAAGATGCCCATGTCCCCTCCCTCCGTCAGATCAACCTCGATGGTATCGGTCCCGCCCACCTAGACCCTGGTTCGTGAGGCCGTGCCTCGCGGCGGGCAGCGGACCGACGAAACGGCGGCGAGCGGACCCTCTCAGACGTGCTAGCCTTCTTCGGCTGGTTCAGGGAGGTCTTCTGGACCGGAGCGCGAGTGGCGGAACGGCAGACGCGCTGGCTTCAGGTGCCAGTGTCCGAAAGGACGTGGGGGTTCAAATCCCCCCTCGCGCACAACCTATGGGCGTCTGGGCGTCGCCCACACCAGGAAGGGCCCCGCAGAGATCCGGGGCCCTTTCTCGTTGCCGAACGGCGACGTCGGTCGACGGCCGACGCGATCCCTGCACCGTCCGCCGGGGACGCCGGGGCGCCGGGCCCTGGGACGCTGATGCGTTGCCCTCAGCCCGTCGTCCGGGGCAGCGGGAAGGGCCCCGCCTCGGGGTCCCGGTCTTGGCGGCTCCGGGGCTCGAACAGCTGGGCGGGTCGTCCGCCGGTGTCGGACACCGCGAAGTCCCCGTCGCTGTCCCGGTTCGAGGTAGGGCTGCATGCGGCGGTTGAAGGTATCGCGTTTGAGAGGTTGACCCAGGACCGCCTCGTGGACGTGGCGCACCTCGCTCAGGGTGTAGGGCGGGCGGACCAGCCGTAAGGGGTCGGGCGAGCGCTCGTAGCGGCGGCGGGCGCGGCGGACGGCGGTGGTCACCATCTGGTCGTGGTCGTAGGCCAAGGACTCCCGGGTGACGCGCCGGCCGCGGCTGGCGTCGCCGTGGACGGGGAGGATCTCGACGGTCTCCGGGGGGAGCCGGTCGGCCTCGTCGGCCAGCAGGGCCGTGAGGTGGCTGACGGAGACGACCCAGCCACGCTCGTCGCGCTGGGGGGCGTCGTAGACGCCGAGCATCTCCAGGTAGATCGGTCGGCCGGGGTCGTAGCCGACCTTCTTCCTCAGCAGCTCGAGCACGGTCTGGTCGACGGTGTGGCGTTCGCGGACGAACCGGCCGGGCAGCACAGCGGTGTGGTCGGCGCGGCGCAGGACCACCACGCCCAGGGTCGGCCGCTCGAGGCTCGCGGGCCTGGAGCCGAGGGTGAGGATGACGAGGTCCACCGCGAGGTGGGGGCGTGCATGGCTGGCGAGACCGCTCAGTCGCAACTTACCGCGGATCTGCTCAAGGGCTGGAGGGTTAGCGCATATCCTCACAGAAGGGGAGTCGTGATCACCCGGATTGACGCACGCCCTGGGCCGCCCGGCGCTGCCGACCCCCGGGCGCCGCGCCCGCCGG
>JBBQAB010000596.1:0-6155 GCA_038198385.1 Propionibacteriales bacterium | reverse complement strand
GCCGTGGGTCGTGGGTCTTCTTATGCGGAAGCGGGCTGCTCGTCCGCCCGCGCGAGATCGGCGGCGGGCACGCCCATCGGCGCGGCCGGGCGATTCTGGCGCAATCGCGCCGCGCCCTCGGCGACCACTGTCCAGATCGCCAGGCTCAGCGCCTTGCGGTCGGGGTAGTCGCGCGGGTCGATCGGGCGGTGCAGCAGGACGCTGACCCGCAGCCCCTCGCCGGTCGTCCAGGTCCGGGTGCCCACCACCGGCAGGTCGGGGTTGGGGGGCTCGGGGGCGAAGGTGGTGGGCACGGTCGCCGGCGCGGAGGGGTCCCGGGTGCCGAACAGGCCGGGCTCGCGGTCGGCGTAGGTGCACGAGGACAGCGCGACCGTGGCTACGGTCGCCATCGCGATCCCGAGCAGCCGCGGTGCCGCCATGCCGTCAGTGTAGGTGCGGGTCGGGCAGCCGGTCGGCCCTGAGGACGGTCGGCCCGACCGGGGGCAGCAGGAGGGTGAAGCAGCAGCCGCCCTCGACGTTGTCGACCCCGACCCGCCCGCCGTGCGCCTCGGCGACCCCGGCGACGATGGCCAGGCCCAGACCGGCCCCCCCGTCGGAGGCCCGGGCGGTCGAGCCCCGCCAGCCCGTGTCGAAGACCCGGGCCCGGTCGGTGGCGGAGATCCCCCCGCAGCCGTCGGTGACCCGGATCCGGACGCGTCCCTCGTCCCGGTCACCGCGGACGCTCACGCGGCCGCCGGGCACGGTGTGGCGGACCGCGTTGTCCACCAGGTTGACCGCGGCCCGCACGAGGTCGTCGGACCGTCCGGGCACGGCCAGCCGGTCCGCCTCCGGCAGGTCCAGGCGCAGCGCGACCGCGGCGGCCGTGGCGACCGGGGCCTGCTCGGAGACGGCGTCGCTGAGCACCTCGGCCACCGACACCGGCATGGTGGGCCGCGGCTGCGTCGGGGAGTGCACCCGCGAGAGGGCGGAGAGGTCGTCGACCAGCCCGGTCATCCGCTCCACCGTCGCCCGCAGGTCGGCCAGCGACCGGGGGACGTCGGTGACCATCCCGTCCTCCAGCGCCTCGGTCAGCGCCCGCAGCCCCGACAGCGGGGTGCGGAGGTCGTGGGAGAGGAACCCGACCAGCTCGCGACGGTCCCGCTCGGTCCGCTGCTCCCGGGTGCGGGCCTCCGCCAGGGCCCGACGCACGGCGTCCAGGTCGGCGAGCACCCGGGCCAGCTCCTGCGGCAGCTCCGGGTCCGGCCGTCGGTCCCCGGTCCCGCGCGGGTCGGGTCCCGCGGCGTCGGTGACCAGCCCGGTCAGCCCAGCGTCCAGCCGGGTCACGGCCCGGGCGATCCGTCGCGTCACCCACCACGACATCGCCGCCGCGAGCACCGCCGAGACGAACACGGCCACCAGCACCACGACCGAGTCGTGGCCCGACAGGAACATGAACCGCACGTTGACCAGGACCGCCGCCACCACCGCCAGCACCGGGGCGACGGCGGCCACCATCAGCTGGGCGCGGAGGGAGCGGCGTCGCCCCAGGTAGAGCAGGGCCGACCCGAGCAGCCCGACCGCTCCGGTCGCCCCCACGGTCAGGGTCAGGATGACCGCGAGGTCGCTCACCCGGTCGGCCCGCTTCCGGGCTGCTCCTCGGCCCGGGCCATCCGGTAGCCCGCCCGGCCGACGGTGAGGACCAGCCGCGGGTCCGACGGGTCACGCTCGAGCTTCTCCCGCAGCCTCCGGATGTGCACCGCGACCGTGGACGGGTCACCGAAGTCCCAGCCCCAGACCCGCCGCAGGAGCTCCTCCTTGCTGAAGGTCTGGCCCGGATGACCGGCGAGAAAGACGAGCAGGTCGAACTCACGCGTGGTCAGGGCCAGCGGGCGTGCGGTGCCGCCGGGTCCGGCGACCGTGGCCGCCCGGGCCGCCGGGTCGACCTCCAGGACGCCGACTCGCAGCGGGGCTCGGGCGGGAACGAGCTGCGCGAGCCGGTCGGCGCGGCGCAGCAGGGCCGCCACCCGCAGCACGAGCTCCCGCGGGGAGAACGGCTTGACCAGGTAGTCGTCAGCCCCCAGCTCCAGCCCGAGCACCCGGTCCTCCTCCTCGACCCGGGCCGAGACCACGATGACCGCGGCCGGGTCGGCGGCCTGTCGCCGGCGGCGGAGCAGGTCGAGCCCGGACAGACCCGGCAGCATCACGTCGAGCACGACCACGTCCGGCGCCGTACGGGCCCACAGCTGCGCCGCCTCGGTCCCGTCGCGCGCCCAGTCCAGCCGGTAGCCGGACCGCCGCAGGTAGGCCAGGGCGACCTCGGCCACGGTGACGTCGTCCTCCACCACGAGGACCCGCGGGGCAGGGTCGGTCGGGCTCACGTCGGGTCCGCAGGCCCGTTCTCGCCCCGGTTCGCGGGCGCCGGGCCGGTGGCGACGCTCGGCGCCGCGCCGGTCGGTGCACTGGGGGCCGGTGCACTGGGGGTCCGTGCACTGGGGGTCGGGGTGCTGGCGGCCGGGGCACTGGTGCTCAGGGTGCCGGCGGTCGGTGTGCCCTCAGGAGGGGTGCGGGCGACCCGGACCGCGTACGCCCCGAGAGTGACGGCGGCGATGACCGCGACCAGCACGGTGAGGTTCCCGGCGTAGTTCTGCTGCAGCTGCGCCTTGGCCACCGGCTCGGTCCCGCGGCGCAGGATCAGCGGGATGGCGACCACGGTGACCAGCCCGGCCACGATGAGCCCACCCTGGACGTGGGCCCGGGCCCGGACCGGGACCAGCCGGCGCAGCAGCCAGGCACCGCCGAGCACCAGCGGGGACAGCAGACCGTCGTGCACGACCAGGGCCCCGACCAGCCAGAACCCGAGCAGCACCAGGCTGGGCGGCGGGATCTCGGTCAGCAGCCGGCCCACCCCGTACAGGGTCATCGCGATCCCGACCGCGGCGAGGACGATCCGCGCCGTCTTCACGAGAGCACCTCGATCCGGGCGAGCCACTTGGTGTTGAGGACCCCGGCCCGGTCCGGGGCGATCAGCCGGAGCGGATAGCCGTGGTCGAGGTTGAGCCGGTCGCCGTTGAGGTGGGTCGCGAGCAGGGCGCGGGAGACCTGGGGCCCGACGACGTCGGAGGTGGCGTAGCCGTCCTGCTCGAGGGAGTGCACCCGGACCCGGGACCCGGCCGTGCCGCCGACGCGCTCGACCACGTCCAGCAGTCGCAGGCCCTGCCAGTGGGCGCCCACGCTCCAGCCCTCGACACAGGTGATGGGCAGCCGGGCCTCGTGGCTGACCAGGCCCTCCACGTCGGCCAGCGACAGTATGTACGGTCGCGGCCCGACCACCTCGAGGGCCCAGTCGGCCGCCGTGGCGGACTGCCGCACCTTGGCCTGCTCGGCGGTCCGGTTGACTGGCACCCCCTGCGGGCCCTTGAACGCCTGCCGGACCGCGAGCAGCCCCACGGGGGCCAGCGGGGTCAGGGTCTGGCCGACCGAGGCGACCACGGCGGTGCCGACGCCGAGACCGGTCGCGGTGAGCACCCCGCGTCGGGTGATGGCCGGGGTAGGCGGCGGCGGCACCTGGCCGGCGTTGCTGTGGGAGACCGGGTTGTCCTGCCACGGGACCTCGCTGAGGACGTCGCCCTCGGCCACCCGGGTCTGCAGACCGTAGACGATGTCGGGGAGCTTGAACGCGATGTGCAGGACCACCGAGCCGGCCACGACCCAGCCGAGGTAGTGGTGCACCGGGGTGAAGAACCAGCGGAACGGGTACCAGGCCAAGGTGTTGAAGAAGCCGGTCGAGACCTGGACCAGGGTGGCCGCGACCAGCACGGCGACGCTGACCCGCTCGAGGGCGTTCTTCACCGAGCGGACTGGGGGGAACCGGAACAGGTTGGGGTAGACCGACCAGAGCTTGACCAGGATCAGGGGGATGGTCGCGGTGCCCGACGCCACGTGCAGGCCCTGGGTCACCCGGTAGCCCCAGACCGGGCTGGCCGGCAGGGGCAGCCAGGCCCAGGGCTGGTACTGGTAGTGGCTGAGCAGGCCCGTCAGGAAGCAGATCCCGATCAGCACCCCGAGCACCCGGCCGAGCCGGGCCGTCAGGGCGGTCGAGCGCAGCGGTGAGCTGTAGTGCGGCCACCACCGGGGTCGGGTGGTGGGGACCAGGGTGGGCATGGGTCCAGTCTGGCCGCGTTCGGCGCCCGTGGGGTCGATCCGGCGCTTACCGTTCGCTAACCTCTCGGGAGAGGAGGTGCCGTGAGAACTGGTCCTGCCGTCATCGACGGCCACAACGACCTGCCGTGGGCCATGCGCGAGGTGGGCTACGACTTCGACGCCGTGGACATCGCCCAGCCGCAGCCGCAGCTGCACACCGACCTGCCCCGTCTCCGAGCCGGCGGGGTGGCCGCGCAGTTCTGGTCGGTCTTCGTCCCGTGCACCCTGACCGGGGCGGACGCGGTGACCGCCACGCTCGAGCAGGTCGACGCCGTCTACGACATGATCGAGCGCTACCCCGCCGACCTCGCCCTGGTCACCCACCCCGACGGCCTGGACCGGGTGCTGGCGGAGCGGGCCGCGATGGCCCCGGGTGCAAGCATGATCGGCAGCCTGCTGGGGGCCGAGGGCGGGCACAGCATCAACGGCTCGCTCGGCGTCTTGCGCAACCTCTACCGGCTCGGGGTCCGCTACCTGACCCTGACCCACAACGAGAACACCGCCTGGGCCGACTCGGCGACCGACACCCCCGCCCATGGCGGGCTGACCGCCTTCGGACGCGAGGTCGTGGCCGAGATGAACCGGCTCGGGATGCTCGTCGACCTCTCGCACGTCGCCACCACGACCATGCGGCACGCACTCCAGGCCACCGAGGCCCCGGTCATCTTCAGCCACTCCTCAGCCCGGGCCGTCTGCGACCACCCGCGCAACGTGCCCGATGACGTGCTGAGGATGCTGGCCGACAACGGCGGTCTGTGCATGGTGACCTTCGTGCCGCACTTCGTCTCGCCCGCGGTCCGGGCCTGGGACCTCGACCTCACCGCCGCCGCGACGGCGGCCGGGGTGGACGTCCGCGACCTCGCGGCCCGCGAGGCGTTCGCCGACGCCTATCCCGTGCCGATGCCGCAGGCCACCCTGGAGGACGTGGTGGCGCACGTCGAGCACGTCCGCGCGGTGGCCGGGGTCGACCACGTCGGGCTGGGCGGGGACTACGACGGGGTCGCCTCGCTGCCCCGGGGCCTGGAGGACGTGTCCGGCTACCCCCGGCTGCTGGCCGCGCTGGCCGAGCGCGGGTGGTCCGCCTCCGACCTGGACAAGCTGACCCACGGCAACCTGGTCCGCGTCTTCCACGCGGCGGAGAACGTGGCCGTACGGATGCGCGCCACCCGTCGCCCCTCGATCGCGACCCTCGCCCAGCTGGACGCGTGAGCGGCCTGCTGGAGGTCGTCGTCACCCACGCCGCCGACGCCGAGCGGGCGGAGGCGGGCGGAGCCGACCGGTTGGAGGTGGTCGGTGACCGGGCGTACGGGGGGCTCTCACCCGAGCCCGCCCTGGTCGGTCAGGTCCGGCGGGCGACCAGCCTCCCGATTCGGGTCGTGCTCCGGCTGCGGGAGGGCTACGGCACCGACGGGGGCGAGGTGGCGCGGCTGCGCAGTCTGGTCGACGCCTACCGGGCCGTGGGGGCCGACGGGGTCGTGCTGGGCTTCCTGAACGGCCACACCGAGGTCGACGCCGGCGTGGTCACCGAGATCCTCGGCGTGCCCGAGTTCGGTTGGACCTTCCACCGGGCCGTGGACGCCTGCATCTCCACCGACCGGGCCTGGCGCGAGCTGCGCCGGCTGCCCGGTCTGGACCAGGTGCTGACCGCCGGCTCGGCCCGAGGGGTGGCCGAGGGCCTGGACGACCTGGTGGCCCGGGCCGGGTCCGACGCGTTCGCCCGCGACGTCATCATGGCCGGCGGCGACCTCGCGCCCGAGCACGTGCCGTGGCTGGTCCGGGCCGGTGTCCGCGCCTTCCACATCGGCGCCTCGGCGCGCCCGCTGGGGTCCTGGAAGGCCTACGTCGACGCCGACCTGGTCGGGACCTGGCGGCGGCTGGTCGACGATGCCGTCCGGCACGCCAACACGTGACCATCCTGATCGACGCCCCCACCTGGCCCGGCCACGGCCGGCTCTGGTCCCACCTGGTCAGCGACG
>JBBQAB010000595.1:0-2153 GCA_038198385.1 Propionibacteriales bacterium | reverse complement strand
TGGCATCATCGGCGTCGGAATTTTCAGCCTGGCTGGTCTGGTCGCCAGCGGACGGCCAGGCGGCGGTGGGGCGGGCCCGGCCGTCTTGGTGGCCTTTTTGGTTGCCGGGCTGGCGAGCGCAGCGGCTGCGCTGTCCTACGCCGAGTTCGCTGGGATGATTCCTCGCGCAGGGTCGGCGTACACCTACGGTTATGTGGCCCTGGGCGAGATCGTCGGCTGGTTCATCGGCTGGGACCTGTTGTTGGAATACATCGCCATCGTGGCGGTGGTGGCGATCGGTATATCCGGTTACTTCAGCGAGTTCATGTCGGGCATCGGCCTCGATGTACCCGTGTGGATGCAAGGAACTGCTGACCAGCTGGACGGCGGGTTGGTCAACCTGCCGGCCATCGTGATCTGCCTGCTGATCACCTTCATCCTCAGCCGTGGTACGCGTACCTTCGGCCGGTTCGAGTTGGTTGCTGTCGGCCTGAAGATCGTGCTGATCCTGTTCATCATCGGTCTCGGCGCCTTCTACGTGCGGGCTGCCAACTACACCCCGTTCTTCCCCGGCGGATTCGGTGCGGTTTTCGCCGGCTCGGCGACCGTGTTCTTCGCGGTCTTCGGCTACGACGCCATGAGTACGGCGGCGGAGGAGGCGACCGACGGGAAGAAGCACATGCCGAAGGCGATCTTGCTGTCTTTGGCGATCGCCATGTTCTTGTACGTGCTGGCCACGCTGGTCCTGACCGGGATGCAGAACTGGCGGGACATCGACCCGGAAGCCGCCTTCGCGGTGGCGTTCCAGGCCGTCAACCTGCCCGTCATCGCCACGATCATCTCCGCGTTCGCCGTCATCTCCATCATGACCGTCATGCTCACCTTTCTGTTGGGCGTCACGAGGGTCTGGTTCTCCATGAGCCGTGATGGGCTCCTGCCGAAGTGGTTCTCGGCCACAGACCGGCACGGTACGCCGCAACGGGTGACGTGGATCGCTGGCGTGGCGGCGGCAGTGCTTGCCGGCATCTTCCCCATCAGGCTCGTCGCCGACCTGACCAACATCGGCATCTTGGCCGCGTTCGTGGTGGTCTGCATCGCCGTCATCGTGCTCCGCCGCACCCGGCCCGAAGTTTCACGCACCTTCCGCCTGCCGCTGATGCCCGTCATTCCCGCATTCGGGGTGCTGGCGTCGTTGTTTTTGATCACGCAGCTGCATTGGGAGACGTGGCTTCGGTTCGTCGTGTGGCTCGCGATCGGGCTCGTCATCTACTTCACGTACGGAAGAAAGCACTCCGTCATGAACCCGAATAGTAAACGGCATCACAAGACAAGTTAGTTAGACCCGCCGGGCCCGGCGGCGGCACAGCCAACGCACCGACGGGCCTCGGGACGGGCCTGGAGCCGCTCGACCGGGATCGCCTTCCCGCAGCGCTCGCACACCCCGTACGCGCCGGAGGCCAGCCGTTCCTGGGCCGCCCGCAGCTCGCCCAGGGCGCGCTCGGTCCGGTCGAGCAGTGCGGTGTCGCGGGCCTGGTCCAGGGAGGTGGTCGAGCCTTCGGGATCGTGCTCGTCGTCGGCGAAGGTGAGGCTGCGGGCCACCCGCATCTGCTCGATCGCCCCGGTCAGCTCCACCCGCTGGGCCTCGGCCTGCGCCACCCGCTGGGCGAGCAGATCAGCGAAGGGCGGCGGCACCAGAGCCTGCCGCGCCGCTGCCCGGACCGCGACGGGTCACCGGGCGCCGAAGAGGGCCTGGCCGACGCGGACGGTGGTGGCGCCGTACGCGATGGCCAGCTCGTAGTCCCCCGACATGCCCATGGACAGCTCGTCATAGGTGCCGGCGGCGGAGCCCCGGTCCCGGAGCCGGGTCTGCAGGTCTCGCATCCGCGCGAAGCAGGCGGCGACCTCGTCGGCGTCCTCGGAGAAGACGGCCAGTGTCATCAGACCGCGGACCCGCAGGCTGACGTACGCGCCGAGCTCGGTCGCGAACGCCTCCACCTCCTCGGGCGGCAGTCCGGACTTGCTGTCCTCACCGGAGGAGTTGACCTGGACGAAGACGTCGAGGCTGCGGCCCAGCTCCTGCAGGCGGCGGTCGAGAACTCCGGCGATCTTGGCGGAGTCGAGGGCGTGAAACTCATGGGCGAACCCGACCACGTCCTTGGCCTTGTTGCTCTGCA
>JBBQAB010000594.1:0-6892 GCA_038198385.1 Propionibacteriales bacterium | reverse complement strand
CCCGCGGCATCCTGGCCACCTGCACCGCCCCCCTGGCGGACGCCAGCATCACCGTTGAGCAGGCCGCCCGGGTCTACACCGAGGCGTACGCGGACGAGCCGTTCGTGCACCTCCTGCCGTTGGGTCGCTGGCCCATGACCCAGTCGGTGCTCGGGTCGAACGCCGTGCACGTGCAGGTGACGGTCGACCCGCACGCCGGTCGGCTGGTCGCGGTGGCCGCCCTGGACAACCTGACCAAGGGCACCGCCGGCGGCGCCGTTCAGTGCATGAACCTGGCCTTGGGCCTGGACGAGCCCACCGGTCTGAGTACGGTCGGAGTGGCCCCGTGACGACCGACCCGACCGCGGGCGCCGTCACCTGGGAGCTCACCCGGCACCACGGCCTGCTGGGGATGGCCCAGCTGCCGGCCCACGCCGGCACCCCCCGCTGGGCCTACGACGACGGCTACGAGCCACCCCTGTGGAGCGTGACCCGGACGGCCGACGAGCTCTGTGTCATCACCGCCTGGGACGCACTGCCGGGCACGGTCACCGGGGTGGGTCCGCTCGTCGCGTTCAGCGTCGACGGTCCGCTCGAGCACTCCCTGGTCGGGGTGCTGTTCGGACTGCTGGAGCCGTTGGCCGACGCCGGGATCTCCATTCTGGTCGAGTCGACGTTCGACACCGACTGGATCCTGGTCCCGGCCACGCAGGCCGACCAGGCCGTCGAGGCCTGGCGGACGGCCGGGCACCACATCGAGATCGAGGAGGGTGAATGAGCGTCACACAGGCAGCAGGCTTCCGGGCGGCGGGGGTGACCGCCGGGTTGAAGGCCAGCGGGAAGTCCGACCTCGCCCTGGTGGTCAACGACGGACCGCACTTCCACGCCGCTGGCGTCTTCACCAGCAACCGGGTCAGGGCCGCACCGGTGGTGTGGTCGGAGCAGGTGCTGGCCGACTCCCGGCTGTGTGCGGTGGTGCTCAACTCGGGCGGTGCCAACGCCTGCACCGGGCCCGAGGGCTTCGGCGACACGCACCACACCGCTGAGTGGGTAGCCGAGGCGCTGGCGGCCGGCGGGCAGCCGACCGGGGCGGTCGACGTGGCGGTCTGCTCCACGGGTCTGATCGGGCTGCGGCTGCCGATGGACCTCATCGCCGACGCGCTGCCCGGGCTGGTGTCCGGACTGAGTGAGACCGGTGGCCTGGCGGCTGCGGAGGCCATCATGACCACCGACTCGGTCTCCAAGCAGGCCAGCCGCCACGACGAGGGCTGGTCGGTCGGGGGGATGGCCAAGGGCGCGGGCATGCTCGCTCCCGGACTGGCCACCATGCTGGTCACGCTGACCACCGACGCGGTCGTCGACCCGGCCACCCTGAAGGACCAGCTGGGTGAGGCCTGCCGGCTCAGCTTCGACCGGGTGGACAGCGACGGTTGCATGTCGACCAACGACACCGTCATCCTGATGAGCAGCGGAGCCTCCGGCGTACGCCCGCTGGCGGCCGACTTCCAGGCCGCACTGAACGAAGCCTGCCTCGACCTGGCCATGCAGCTGTTGGCCGACGCCGAAGGGGCCTCACACACGATCGCGGTCACGGTGCTGCACGCCGCAAGTGAGGACGACGCCGTCGAGGTCGCCCGCGCGGTCACCCGCTCCAACCTGTTCAAGTGCGCCATCTTCGGCGGCGACCCCAACTGGGGCCGGGTGCTGGCCGCCATCGGCACGACGGCAGCCGACTTCGAGCCCGACCGGCTCGACGTGGCCTTCAACGGCGTCTGGGTCTGCGAGAACGGCGGCATCGGCGCCCCGCGGGAGCAGGTCGACCTGGCCGACCGGCGGGTGGAGGTGACCATCGACCTGCGCAACGGGACCGACCGCGCCACCGTGTGGACCAACGACCTGACCTACGACTACGTACGTGAGAACGCGGAGTACTCCTCATGAACCCGCTCAGCACCCGGACCGACAGCCCCGTCAGCCTGGTCGAGAAGGCGTCGATCCTGACGGAGGCGCTGCCGTGGCTGGAGACGTACGCGGGCAAGACCGTGGTCATCAAGTACGGCGGCAACGCCATGATCGACGAGGACCTGAAGCGCGCGTTCGCCCAGGACATCGTGTTCATGAAGCGCTGCGGCGTGCACCCCGTGGTGGTGCACGGCGGAGGTCCTCAGATCTCCTCGATGCTGAAGCGGCTCGGGATCGTCTCGGAGTTCCGGGGCGGCTTCCGGGTCACCAGCCCCGAGGCGATGGAGGTCGTCCGGATGGTCCTGGTCGGGCAGGTGGGCCGCGACCTGGTCGGTCTGATCAACAGCCACTCCACCGTCGCCGTCGGCCTGTCCGGTGAGGACGGCGGACTCTTCACGGCCGAGCGGCGTACGGCGCGGGTCGCCGGTGAGGACGTCGACCTCGGCCTGGTCGGGGACGTGGTCGCGGTCCGCACCGAGGCCATCCTGGGTCTGATCGGGGCCGGCAGCGTCCCGGTCGTGGCCAGCATCGCCCCCGACGTCAACGGCGTCGTGCACAACGTGAACGCCGACACCGCCGCCGCGGCCCTCGCCGTCGCCCTGGGCGCAGAGCGATTGGTCGTGCTGACCGACGTCGAGGGCCTGTACCGCGACTGGCCGGCCAGCAAGGAGGTCGTCAAGGAGCTGTCCGCCACCGAGCTTCGGGAGCTGATCCCCAGCCTGCAGTCCGGCATGGTCCCCAAGATGGAGGCCTGCCTGCGCGCGGTCGAAGGCGGGCTCACCCGCGCCACCGTGACCGACGGCCGCGTCCCGCACGCCCTGCTGCTGGAGATCTTCACCAACGCCGGCCTCGGCACCATGGTTACCCAGGACGGCCTGATCCGCCTGGGCAGCCGGGTGTTCCCCCGCGAGCAGGGCATCCCCCCGAACGAGCTCAGCAACGGCGAGTTCGGGTTCGGCGACGTACCGCCGCCCCTGCCGCCGTCCACCACGAAGGAGAACCCCTGATGACCAGCGACGTCGCCGTGGTCGCCGAGGCCCTGCAGGGTCTCCCCGGCCAGAGCTCGGCCGCCGTGCTCGAGGCCTACAGCGGGGCGGTGATGAACACCTTCGGGCTGCCCAAGCGGGTCTTCGTCCGCGGTGAGGGCTGCTACGTCTGGGACGCCGACGGGCGCCGCTATCTCGACCTGCTGTCGGGCATCGCGGTCAACGCCCTCGGCCACGCGCACCCCACCGTGCTGTCGGCGGTCACCGGGCAGATCGCGACCCTGGGTCACGTCTCTAACTTCTTCGCGACCCCGGCCCAGGTCGCGCTGGCCCAGCGGCTGGCGGCCATGACGGGGGCGGATGAGGCCCGGGTCTTCTTCACCAACTCCGGCACCGAGGCCAACGAGGCCGCCTTCAAGCTCACCCGGATGACCGGCCGGACCCGCATCATCTCCACCGAGGGCGCCTTCCACGGCCGCTCGATGGGCGCCCTGGCGGTCACCCACAACCCCCAGTACCGCGCGCCGTTCGAGCCGCTGCCCGGGGACGTCACCTTCGTCCCGTACGGCGACGCCGAGGCGCTGGCCGTGGTGATGGACGACACGGTGGCCGCGGTCGTGCTCGAGCCGATGCAGGGCGAGAACGGCGTCGTCGTCCCGCCCAAGGGCTACCTGGCCCGGGCCCGGCAGCTCTGCGACGCGAACGGCGCGCTGCTGTGGATGGATGAGGTTCAGACCGGCATGGGTCGCAGCGGCTGCTGGCTGGTGCACGTCGACGAGGGCGTCACCGCCGACATCATCACCCTGGCCAAGGGCCTGGGCAACGGCTTCCCGATCGGGGCCTGCATCGCCACCGGCCGGTCCGTCGGGATGCTCGGACCGGGCAGCCACGGCAGCACCTTCGGCGGCAACCCCGTCGCGGCCGTCGCCGGACTGGCGGTGATCGGGGTGATCGAACGGGACGGACTGCTGGCGCACGCCACCGCGATGGGCGAGCACCTGTCCGACGCCATCCTCGGCCTGGGCCACCCCCTGATCAGCGGCGTACGGGGTCGCGGCCTGCTGCGCGGGGTCACCCTGACCGCGCCGATCGGCGCCGCCGTCTCCGGCGCGGCCCTGGCCGCCGGCTTCATCGTCAACGCCCCGCGGCCCGACGTCCTACGGCTCGCGCCGCCCCTCATCATCACCGCGGCCCAGCTCGACACCCTGGTGGCGGCCCTGCCCGGGCTGCTCCAGACGGCCGCCCAGGAGCAGTCATGACCCTGCGTCACTTCCTCGCCGACGACGACCTGACGCCGGCGGAGCAGACGGCCATCCTGGACCTGGCCGACGCGTTCAAGGCCGACCCCTACCAGCGGCGGCCCTACGAGGGTCCGCGGGCGGTCGCGGTGCTCTTCGACAAGGCCTCCACCCGCACCCGCATCTCCTTCGAGTCCGGGATCGCCGAGCTCGGCGGGCATCCCCTGATCATGGACTCCTCGCTGTCCCAGCTGGGCCGGGGCGAGCCGATCAGCGACACCGCGCGGGTGCTCAGCCGGCACGTGGCCGCCATCGTCTGGCGGACCTCGGGACAGGAGCGGCTGCAGGAGATGGCCGACTTCGCCTCGGTCCCGGTCATCAACGGGCTGACCGACTCCTATCATCCGTGCCAGGTGCTGGCCGACCTGCAGACCGTGCGCGAGCGCAGGGGCCGGCTGGCCGGGCTCAAGCTGGCCTACGTGGGCGATGCCGCCAACAACATGGCCCACTCCTACGCCCTCGGCGGCGCGGTCGCGGGGATGCACGTCACCCTCGCCGGACCGCCCGGCTTCCAGCCCGACCCGGTCATCGCGGACCGCGCGCACCAGGTGGCGGCCGGCACCGGTGGCAGCCTGCGCATCCTGGGCACCGCGGAGGAGGCCGTCCGCGGGGTCGACGTGGTGGCCACCGACACCTGGATCTCGATGGGCCAGGAGAACGACGGGCTGGACCGCGAGGCCATCTTCGCCCCGTACGCGGTCACGGCTGCGCTGATGGCCCTGGCCGACCCGGAGGCCATCGTGCTGCACTGCCTGCCCGCCTACCGCGGCAAGGAGATCCAGAGCTCGGTCATCGACGGCCCGCAGTCGGTGGTCTGGGACGAGGCGGAGAACCGCCGGCACGTCCAGAAGGCGATCCTCGCCTTCCTCGACGAGGCCTCGGGCGGGGGACGGTGACCGTGCCCCGCCGGTCGGTGGAGGTGGTCGGTAACGGTGGGGGGAGCGCGCCCGCCTCGGCCCGGACCGGCCTGCGCGCGATCCCGCCGACCAAGACCTCCCGGCACGCCAAGATCATCGCCCTGTTGGAGCAGCACGAGGTGCGCTCCCAGACCGAGCTCGCCGAGCTGCTGGCCGCCGACGGGGTCCAGGTCACCCAGGGCACGCTGTCTCGTGACCTCGTCGAGGTGGGGGCCCTGCGGCTGCGCGGACCCAGCGGACACCTCGTCTACGCCGTGCCCGGCGACGGCGGAGACCGGAGGCCGCACGTCGGAGAGTTCGCCACCTTCGAGGGCAAGCTCGCGCGGCTCTGCGGAGAGGTGCTGGTCTCAGCCGAGGCCTCGGCCAACCTGGTCGTGCTCCGGACCCCGCCCGGCGCGGCCCAGTACTTCGCCTCCGCCATCGACCGGGTCGGGTGGGACCCGATCCTGGGCACCATCGCCGGGGACGACACCATCCTGCTCATCACCCGCGGTCCGGCCGCGGGTGCCGAGATCGCCGAGCTGTTCGTCCAGATGAGCGCGGGCACCCGGGTCGCCGCCCCCGCCGACGCCGGGACCGGTGACGACACCCGGTCCGACCATCCCGCGAGTACCCGATCGGGTGGCTCCTCCCCAACAGAAGGGCTGACCCCGTGAGCACACCCCAGGACGCAGGTCAGCAGGGGCGCCTATGGGGTGGTCGGTTCGCCGGCGGCCCTGCGGAGGCCATGTTCGCCCTCAGCCAGTCCACCCACGTCGACTGGCGGCTGGCGCGCTACGACCTCGCCGGGTCCCGGGCGCACGCCGCCGCCCTGCACCGGGCGGGGCTGCTCAGCGACGACGAGCTGGCCGGGATGCGGCAGGCCCTGGACCAGCTCGACGGGGAGGTGGAGTCCGGGGCCTTCGGTCCGGCCCCGACCGACGAGGACGTGCACGGCGCCCTGGAGCGGCGGCTGATCGAGATCGCCGGCCCCGAGCTCGGTGGTCGGCTGCGGGCCGGGCGGTCCCGGAACGACCAGATCGCCACCCTGATCCGGATGTACCTCCGCGACGCGCTGCGGCTGCTCGCCCGGGAGGTGCACGACGTCGCCGCGGCCCTGACCGAGCAGGCGGAGCGGCACCTCGGGGTGGCCATGCCCGGACGGACCCACCTGCAGCACGCCCAGCCGCTCCTGCTCTCCCACCACCTGCTCGCCCACACCTGGCCGCTGCTCCGCGACTGCGAGCGGCTCCGGGATCTCGACCGCCGGTTGGCCGTCAGCCCGTACGGGTCCGCGGCCCTGGCGGGCACGTCGTTGGGTCTGGACCCGACGTTCGTCGCAGCCCAGCTCGGCTTCACGGGCAGTGTGGCCAACTCGATCGACGGCACGGCCGCGCGTGACCTGGTCGCGGAGGCCTGCTTCGTGGCCGCCCAAGTGGCCGTCGACCTCTCCCGGGTCAGCGAGGAGGTGATCCTGTGGTCCACCTACGAGTTCGGCTTCGTCACCTTGTCCGACGCCTGGTCCACCGGGTCCAGCATCATGCCGCAGAAGAAGAACCCCGACGTGGCCGAGCTGGCCCGGGGCAAGGCCGGCCGGCTGATCGGCAACCTGACCGGGCTGCTGGCCACCCTGAAGGGGCTGCCGCTGGCGTACAACCGGGACCTGCAGGAGGACAAGGAGCCGATCTTCGACTCCCTGGACCAGCTGCTGCTGCTGACCCCCGCGGTCGCCGGGATGATCGGCACCCTGACCTTCCACCCGGAACGGCTG
>JBBQAB010000593.1:0-7428 GCA_038198385.1 Propionibacteriales bacterium | reverse complement strand
TCGGCCGCGATCAGCTCGGCCCGGACGGCCTGCCGCTCCAAGGCGGCCGCCATGGCCCGACCACCGCCCCACCGCACCTCCACGGCCTCCGTGACGATCTTGACCGCGGTCTTGGAGACCTTGCCGTCGAGGAGGCCATGGGCCAGCTGAGCCCGGCCCCCCGGCGCCGTCGCGGGATCGGTGAGGGCACGGCGCAGGGCGATCGAGGACTCCAAGGCGTCGACCACGGCGAACAGGTCACTGCTCAGCGCCGCCAGATCAGCCTCGGTCGGGGCCCCCTGCACCTTGGCAAGCACCGTCTGGAACAGGTTGCGGTCGACGGTGCCCTGCTCGAGCAACCCGTCCAGGACGTGGTCCAACTCAGCAAGGCGCGCCTCGGTGGCCACACTCATCTGGTGCTCGCAGGCTGGCTGTCCTCGGACTCCAGGTCGGCCAGGAACCGGTCGACCGTACGCCGGGCCCGCTCGTCGTCGTCGAGGGACTCCCCCACGATGCGGCCGGCGAGGGTGGTGGCCAGGCCACCGATCTCGCTGCGCAGCTGCGTCAGCACCTGCGCGCGCTCGGCCTCCAGCTGAGCCTCCGCGGACGTCTTGATGCGGGCGGCCTCGGCCTGCGCCTGCTCGCGCAGCTCGGCCAGGATCTGGGTGCCCTGGGTCTTGGCGTCCTCGCGGATGCGAGCGGCCTCGGCGCGGGCGTCGGCCAGCTGGTCGTTGTACTGCTGCAGCGCGGCCTGCGCCTCCTCCTGAGCCTTCTCCGCCTTTTCCATGCCGCCCTGGATCGCGGCGGTGCGCTCGGCAAAGGTCTGCTCGAACTGCGGCACCACGAACTTGCGGATCAGGAAGTACAGGATCACCGCGAAGACGACGGCGGCGATGATCTCCGCGGGCTGGGGCAGCAGCGGGTTCTCCGCTGCCATGGGAATGAGGAACGGTGTCATGACCGGTCTCTACTCAGCCTTGGAAGACGAAGGCCAGCGCGATGCCGATGATGGCCAGGGCCTCGGTCAGCGCGAAGCCGATGAACGCGGTGCTGAGCATGGCGCCGCGGGCCTCGGGCTGGCGGGCGGTGCCCTGGATGACCGCGGCGAAGATCAGACCGACTCCGATACCGGGGCCGATGGCACCCAGACCGTAGCCGACGATGCCGAGCGAGCCGGTGAGCTCCATGGGGATCATGAGGTGGTTCCTTTCGAGATTTCCACTGCTGGTTCAGGGAAAGAGGTGGGTCAGTGCTCCTCGGCGGCAGCCGAGGAGATGTATTGGGCCGTGAGCACAGTGAAGATGTAGGCCTGCAGGGACTGGACGAAGATCTCCAGACCGAAGATCACGAGGCTGAACAGCAGCGAGAACACCCCCGCCACCTTGTTCACGATCGGCTCGCTGTGCAGCAGGAGATACTCACCGCCGAGGACGAACAGCAGCACCAGCAGGTGACCGGCGAGCATGTTGGCGAAGAGTCGCAGCGACAGCGTGACCGGGCGCACGATGATGTTGGAGAAGAACTCCAGCGGGATGATCACCGGCCACATGAACTTCGGCACACCCGGGGGCAGCACCGTGTGCTTGAGGTAGCCGCCGAAGCCGTGGGTCCGGATCCCGACGACGTTGTAGATCAGCCAGACCAGCCCGGCCAGGCCGTACGCCCAGCCCGCGTGCGAGGCGGTCGGGAGCAGGGTCAGCGGGAAGACGCCCCACAGGTTGTTGACCAGGACGAAGGAGAACAGGGCGATCAGCAGCGGGACGTACTTCTTGTAGTCGTGCCCGATCATGTCCCGCGCGATGGTGTTGCGGACGAACCCGTACGCCGCCTCGCCGATGAACTGGGTCTTGCTGGGCACCATGGCCTTCTTGCGCGCCATGACGACCCAGAAGGCCATGATCACGAACACCGACACGATGCCCTGGAGCATGTACTTGTTGAACCAGGGGACGCTCTCGAAGAACGGCGGGACATCGAAGCTGTTGACTCCGGGGGACACGAAGCCCTCCATCGGAACCAGGGCTAGCAAGCCGCTCACCGTTCTCCCTCCGCCGTCTGCTGCTGCGCCGGCTCCGTCGTCACCGGGTCAGGCGTGGTCGCCTTGTCCCCGGCCACAGCGAAGCGGCGGATGATGATGTAGATGGCCAGGGCGGCACCCAGGATGATTCCCACCGGCAGCAGGAACGAGGTACCCAGGAAATGGTCACCCACCCAGCCGAGGAACCCGTAGAACAAGACACCCGAGATCAGGTAGGACAGAACCCGCAGGCCTTCGTCCATCCCCGCCGACATGTCGCTGCGTCGTGCGGTGGCGTCCGCCTCCAGTCCCCTGTCCTCCATGACGGGCAACACGCTAGCAGTTCTGCTCCGCGGCTTCACTGCGCCGAGCCCGAGGTGGACGGAGCGACGTACTCCGTGTCGTAGACGCCGATCCGCAGCCGGCTGAAGACCCAGACCTCAGCGGTCAGCCAGCCCGCGACCACGGCCATCACGGTCACGAAGACCGCCATCGGCACGATCTGCGGCAGGCCGGCGGACTTGGTGGAGTAGACGAGCAGCACGAAGCCCAGGGTCGCGATCCGAGCGGTGTAGCTGGACAGCGCGACCATCAGCAGGGTGCGAGCACCGGCGTCGGCGAAGACGACCATCACGTACTGCCCGACGCCGTAGAAGAACAGCACGAGCGCCGCGGCCAGGGCCGCCGAGAGCAGGCCGTGCGGGCCGTACGCGATGGTGAAGGCCACCAGGCAGAGGACCGTCGCCACAAGTCCTCCGACGGCGCCGCCGTAGAGGAGCTTGAGCGCCCGGACGACGTGGATGCTCCGACCGGGGGCGTGCGGCTCCGCACGTTCGGAACGGCTCTCGACACTCATCAGGGGGCTGCAGTCCTTTGTGGTGGGCGGTCAGAACCGGGTCGCGACTGGGGCCGGCGAACGGGCTGCGGTCCGACGAAACTAGCACAATGACCTTGCCACCGGCCTCTCTGGTCTGGTGGGGCACGGCGTGTCCGCACCCCGAAAAGGTGGCGCCAGCGGAGGCACGACAGACCGATTCAGGCGTACGGGCCGGCCGCCTCCCACCACTGGCACCATGTTTCCGGGGGCTCAGGGCAGCGCGTCGCTCCGCGCGGCCGTCTTGCTCGCCGAGACCGGGCGACCCAGCGTCACGAGCAGCAGCACGAAGGCGCACAGCGCCACGACCGCCACCACGGTCCACTGCCGGTCGTTGCGGACCAGCCCCAGGACGATCACCCCGAAGGAGACCAGGGCCGACCAGATGTACATCAGCAGGACCGCCCGACGCTGACTGTGTCCACGCTGGAGCAGCCGGTGGTGCAGGTGCTGCTTGTCGGCCACGAACCACCACCTGCCCGCGTACGCACGTCGCACGAACGCCAGCGTGAGGTCGAGGAAGGGCAGGGCCAGGATGGCCAGCGGCAGGATCAGCGGCAGCACGGTCGGGATCAGGCCCCGGCTGTCGTCCTGCAGCTGGGAGTTGTCGATCTGGCCGGTCAGGCTGATGGTCGAGGTGGCCAGGAGCAACCCCAGCAGCATGGCGCCCGAGTCACCCATGAACATCCGGGCCGGGAAGAAGTTGTGGGGGAGGAAGCCCAGACAGACCCCGGCGATCGCCACCGTGACCACGCTCGCCGTCGTGGCCCGGGTCAGACCCTCGGTGTAGGTCAGCAGGTAGGAGTAGGCGAAGAACGCGCCGGCTCCGATCCCCACCACTCCGGTGGCCAGGCCGTCCAGCCCGTCGACGAAGTTGACCGCGTTGGAGCAGAGCACGATGAAGAAGACCGTGATGGCCACCGAGGACGGCTCGTCGAGGGAGACCGTCCGACCGGGCAGCGGGATCCACAGCATCTTGACCCCCAGGGCCACGGCCACCCCGGCCGCCAGCACCTGGCCGGCGAACTTGGCCAACGGGGGCAGCTCGAAGAGATCGTCCAAAACCCCGACCAGGCAGATCACCACAGCAGCGGTCAGGACAGCCCGGGAGTCATTCTGCACCGTGACCTGCCGGCCCAGGAAGGGCAGCTGCCAGGACAGCAGCACGGCCGCCGCAAGGCCGGCCAGCATCGCCAGACCGCCGAAGTAGGGCATCTCGACGGTGTGCACGTCGCGGTCTCGGACCCTGGCCAACGCCCCCATCCGCAGGGCGAGCCGACGGCAGACCCCGCTGGCCAGATAGGTGACCGCCGCCGCGACGAGCAGGATGAGGAGGTACTCGCGCACTCAGGCCCCGGTCGTCGGGGAACCCGCCGACGGCGGTCCCCCGGGCTGCGGCCCGCTGTCGGGGTGGGGCTGCGGCCCGCTGTCGGGGTGGGGCTGCGGCCCGCTGTCGGGGTGGGGCTGCGGCCCGCTGTCGGGGTGGGGCTGTGGCCCGCCGTCGGGGTGGGCCTGCGGCCCGCTCGAGGGGTCAGGCTGGAGCCCGCCCTCGGGGGCGGGCTCGGGCCCCTTCCCGGAGGCAGCCTCGGGCTCCTGCCGGTTGCGGGCGGCCGGGTCGGGCTCGGTCTCGGCCTGCGGCTCCCGCTCGGGACGGGGCGGGGGCGGGGTGCCGTCCCGCAGGCTGGGCGCGGTCTCGCGGAGGGTCTCCAGGGACAGCGAGCCGTGCCGGAGCACCTCACCGCCCGGGGACCGGGTGAAGTCCACGATGGTCGAGGGCGCCCCGTCAGGCCCACCGACCGTGCCCCCGTCGAGGTAGACGGCCACCCGGCCGCCCAGCTGGTCGACGGCCTCGTCGCAGGTCACCGCGGCGGTCTGCCCGCTCCGGTTGGCACTGCTGACCGCCATCGGGCCGGTGTGGCGGAGCACCTCGCGGGCCACTGCGTGGTCGGGCACCCGGAGGGCGATCGTGCCCTGGCTGTCGCCGAGGTCCATCCGCAGGCTGGGCTGGATCTTCACGATCACGGTCAGCGGCCCGGGCCAGTACCGGGCGACCAGGTCGGTGGCCGCCGTGGGCACGTCCACGGCCAGGGCCCGGATCAGCGCGGCGTCCCCGATCAGCACCGGTGGGGGCATGTCGCGGCCGCGGCCCTTGGCCACGAGCA
Organism: Propionibacteriales bacterium; assembly: GCA_038198385.1. Taxonomy (GTDB): domain Bacteria; phylum Actinomycetota; class Actinomycetes; order Propionibacteriales; family Propionibacteriaceae; genus Microlunatus. The sequence continues at coordinate 2,396 of JBBQAB010000593.1, read as the reverse complement.
GGCGCTGCACCGCGGCGGGACTGAACGCGTCCGCCCCGATGCCGTAGACGGTGTCGGTGGGCAGGACGATGCACTCCCCCGCCTCCACCGCGCGGCGGGCCGCTGCGGTCGCGGTCTCCACCTCGGCCTCCTCGACCCCGTCCACGGGAAAGCGCTCGTAGGAGCCCTCCCCGGTCGGCTCGGCGTCGACCGCCGCCCCCGGTGCAGCCTCTGCTTCCCCGACTGCGTCCGGGTCCTTGTCGGCTCCCCCGACGGGGTCCGGGACGGCCCGGTCCGGACCGGACGGGTCTGCTCCGGCCCGGTTCGGGGCGTCCGGGCTGGCGGCGGGCGTCCCCGATGGGCTGCGGCCCGGTGAGCTGGGGTCCGGTGAGCTGGGGTGCGCCGAGGTGCGGTCCGTCGAGCTGGGGTCCGTCGAGCTGGGGTCCGTCGAGCTGCGGTCCGTCGAGCTGGATGAGGGCGAGCTGGGGTCTGGGCGCGTCTGACCCGAGGCCTCGTCATCATCCTCGGACCCGAACTCCAACTCCTCGCCCGGAACCGGCCCGAAGGCGTCGTCCGGGTCGTCGTCCTCGGCCGGGGCGCCCGCGTCGCGCAGGGCGGCGTACGCGTCGAACTCGGCCCGGGTTCCGATCACCCGCGTCTCGACCACGCTCTCGCGCTCGACCGGCCCCGGCTCGGGGGTCGGCGCGGCGGGCGTACGGTCGGTCCGGTCGGGCGTATCACTCACGGCGCCAATCCTGCCAGAGCGAACCTCAGAATCCCGCCGAACGCGGGGCTCACCAGCCGGAGCGGCGGACGGCGGTCACGAAGCGGGGACGACCGGTGAGGTCCTTGTTGTCGCGCACCCCGGTGTAGGCGAGGGTCTGGGCCACGGCGGAGGGCGCAGACTCGCCCTGGACGTCGGCGTGCTCGACCGCTAGCAGCCCGGCGGGATGCAGCAGCCGGACCCCGACCTGCGCGACGACCCGGATGGCCTCCAACCCGTCCTGGCCGGAGAAGAGGGCCAGTGTCGGGTCGTGGTCCCGTGCCTCCGGGGCGACCGAGGCGTACGCCTCCAGCGGGATGTAGGGCGGGTTGGCGATGAGCAGGTCGACACTGCCGTCCAGCTCGTGCAGCGACATGGCCATGTCCTCGATGTGCAGGAAGACCCCGGTGTCGCGAAGGTTGCGCTCGGCGTAGCCGGCCGCGTCCACTGACAGCTCCACGGCGTGCACCTCGGCCCCGGGCACCTCGGTGGCGATCGCCTTGGCGATGGCTCCTGAGCCGGCGCACAGCTCGACCACCAGGGGCCGCTGGCCCTGCGCCCGCATCTGCCGGAGGTGGTTGATGGCCCAGCCGGTCATCACCTCGGTCTCGGGCCGGGGCACGAAGACTCCGGGGCCGACGATGAGCTCGAGGTAGCGGAAGTAGGCCCGCCCGGTCAGGTGCTGCAGCGGCACCCGGCTGGCCCGCTCGTCGACGGCGGCCCGGAACCGCTCTTCCTGCTCGGGGGAGACCTGGTCCAGCAGCGGCAGCCGGGCCGGCTCGACATCGCAGACGTGGGCGAGCAGCAGCCGGGCGTCCTGCTGCGGGGACTCGACCCCCGCGGACTCCAGCCGCGAGACGGCGGCCTGCAGCAACCCCCGGACGGGCGTGCTCACCCGGCCTGGTCGCCGACCGCCGCCAGCCGCTCAGCCGTGTCGGCCTCCTGCAGGGCGGTCACCAGGGCGGTCAGGTCGCCGTTCAGGACCTGGTCGAGGTTGTAGGCCTTGAACCCGATGCGGTGGTCGGAGATGCGGTTCTCGGGGAAGTTGTAGGTCCGGATCCGCTCGGACCGGTCCACGGTCCGCACCTGGCTGCGACGTACGGCCGAGGCGGCGTGGGCGGCCTCCTCCTCGGCGGCGGTGATCAGCCGCGACCGGAGCATCCGGAGGGCCTGCTCACGGTTCTGCAGCTGGGACCGCTCGTTCTGGCAGGACACCACGATGCCGGTGGGCAGGTGGGTGATCCGGACGGCCGAGTCGGTCGTGTTGACGCCCTGGCCCCCGGGTCCCGACGAACGGTAGACGTCGATCCGGAGCTCCTCGGGGTCGATCTCGACCTCGGTCTCCTCCACCTCGGGCATCACCAGCACGCCGGCGGCGGAGGTGTGCACCCGGCCCTGGGACTCGGTCACCGGCACCCGCTGGACCCGGTGCACGCCGCCCTCGAACTTGAGCACGCCGTACGGCATCATGTCCGGCTCCCCCATCGAGGGGGCCTTGATCGCGGCGGTCACCGACTTGTAGCCGCCGAGGTCTGTCTCCTGGGCGTCCAGGATCTCGACCTTCCAGCCGCGGCTCTCGGCGTAGCGCGTATACATCTTGAGCAGGTCGCCCGCGAACAGCGCCGACTCGTCCCCGCCCTCGCCGGACTTGATC
>JBBQAB010000592.1:0-3946 GCA_038198385.1 Propionibacteriales bacterium | reverse complement strand
TTGTAGAAGCTCACATTGCCCCCGGTCACCGGGGTGCCGAGGATCTTGCAGCCGTCGACCAGCCCGCGGATGGCCTCCGTGAACTGCCACATCACGGCCGGGTCCTCGGGGGACCCGAAGTTCAGGCAGTCACTGATCGCGACCGGCTGGGCGCCGGTGACGGCGACGTTCCGGTAGGCCTCGGCCAACGCGAGCTGAGCGCCGGCGTACGGGTCGAGCAGCGCGAAGCGCCCGTTGCAGTCGGTAGCCAGCGCAACCCCGAGATTGGTCTCCTCGTCCAGCCGCAGCATCCCGGCGTCCTCGGGCTGGGCCAGCACGGAGTTGCCGCGGACGTAGCGGTCGTACTGGTCGGTGACCCAGGACTTGTCGCACAGGTTGGGCGAGGCAACCAGGGCCAGCAGGGTGTCGGCCAGCTCGGGACCGGTGGCGGGCCGGGCCAGGTTCTGGACGCCGTCGGCCTGCAGGGTGTCCTGCCAGTCCGGGCGTGCGTACGGGCGCTCGTAGACCGGGCCGTCGTGGGCCACGGTCCGGGGGTCGACGTCAACCACGGTCTCGCCGTGCCAGTCGATGACCAGCCGGCCGTCACCGGTGACCTCCCCCACGACGGTGGCGAGCACGTCCCACGTGGCGCAGATGGCCAGGAACTCCTCGACGTGGGCCGGCTCGACGACCGCCATCATCCGCTCCTGGGACTCGCTCATCAGGATCTCCTCGGGGCTGAGCGAGGAGTCCCGGAGCGGGACGGAGTCCAGGTTGACGTGCATCCCGCCGTCGCCGGCTGCGGCCAGCTCGGAGGTGGCGCACGACAGCCCGGCCGCGCCGAAGTCGGACAGGCCGTTGATGACCCGGGCCGCGAACAGCTCGAGGGTGCACTCGATCAGCAGCTTCTCCATGAAGGGGTCGCCGACCTGCACGCTGGGCCGCTTGGCCGGACCCGTCTCGTCGAATGTCTCCGAGGCCAGGATGGAGGCGCCGCCGATCCCGTCGCCGCCGGTCGCCGCGCCGTACATGATGACCTGGTTGCCGGTCCCGGTCGCCTTGGCCAGGTGCAGGTCCTCGTGCCGCAGGACCCCGACACAGAGCGCGTTGACCAGCGGGTTGCCGAGATAGCTGCGGTCGAAGACGACCTCGCCGCCGATGTTGGGCAGGCCCAGGCAGTTGCCGTAGCCCCCGACGCCGGCCACGATCCCGGGCAGCACCCGGGCGGTGTCGGGCTCGTGGAGCGGCCCGAAGCGGAGCGGGTCCATCACCCCGATCGGGCGGGCGCCCATGGCCAGGATGTCGCGGACGATGCCGCCGACCCCGGTGGCGGCCCCCTGGTAGGGCTCCACGAAGCTCGGGTGGTTGTGCGACTCGATCTTGAAGGTGACGGCGTAGCCCTGACCCACGTCGATCACGCCGGCGTTCTCCCCGATCCCGGCCAGCAGCGGCCCCATCGGGGTCTCCTGGGCGAGCTCGCCGAAGCGGCGCAGGTGCACCTTGGAGGACTTGTAGGAACAGTGCTCGGACCACATCACCGAGTACATGGCCAGCTCGGAGGACGTCGGGCGACGGCCGAGGATCGCGGTGATCCTGTCGTACTCGTCGGACTTCAGACCCAGCTCGGCCCACGGCTGGGCGATCTCAGGGGTCCAGGACGCTTGCTCGACTGTATCCGCCACGGTGGTCACGCTACCGGCGCGGGACCGGCCCCAGCACGGCTGTCCAACCGTCGCGCCGCAGCTCCGCCTCCGCCGCAACGGCCCGGTCGAGCAGCCACCAGCCGGTGGTGGCGGCGAACAGCCCGGTGACGGTCAGGAACACGCTGATCCCCCCGTCGTTCAACAAGGTGCCCAGCACCCCGGTCGCCAGCCCCGCGATCCAGACCGGTCGCGCCGTGCTCAGCTCGCGGCTGAGCGCGGGCACCCCGACCCGCAGCATCAGGATCCATAGTGGTATCCCGACCAGCAAGCAGCCGAGCCCCAGCGGGGACGCGATCGTCTCGGCCGAGGCGACGGCCTTGCGGTAGACGACCGACGAGGCGTCCCCGTCGAGCACCCGTTGGACGAAGTTGCCCAGGTGGCTGCGCTGGTCGGCCCCGCGGGCCCAGTCCGCCACCGAGATCAGGGTCACGACCAGGACCGCCGCCACTCCGACGGCGACCAGCCGGAGCCGGGTGAGGCGTACGCCGGCGACCGTGAGCAGCAGCCACAGCGCCGGCGGGGTGAAGGCGACCACCCCCCCGAAGTCGCTGCCCATCGAGGGCCAGCCCTCGCAGAGTACGAGCCCGAGCAGCACCACCGCGAGCGCCATCACCCCGGCTCGACGACGCCCGGCGAGCCGGAACCGGTGGCACAGCCAGCCGCCGAGGACCAGACCGGACCAGGCGTAGCCCGCGAAGGTGACGTTGCCGAAGCCGTACCAGCGGAGCGCGAAGATGGGCCCGGAGTTGATCAGCGAGCCCGCCTGCAACGGCCCGCCCAGGGCCGCGTCCACTGTGTACGCCGTCAGGGCCACCCCCGCCGCGACCACGGCGGCGGGCCACCCCAGCACCTTGGCCAGGGCGAGCACCAACCCGACGAACACGACCGACCAGCCCCACACCGCCGCCACCACCCGACCTGCGGCCGGCTCGCGGTCGCCCAGGGCAGCGACCCGGCCAGCATCATGGCGTTCAGCAGCGTCAGCCCGTAGGTCAGCACCAGCCGCGACCACCGGGGCCGAGGCAGCAGAATGCCCGCCACGAGCAGGACGAACAGCACGGTGCCGCCGACGGCCAGGCTGAGGTAGCCGGTCACCACCGCATCGGACAGCACCCGGATCGCGGCGATCCGGTGGGCCACCGCCGGCAGGGTCAGGGCGGCCTCGGCCACGGCGAGCGGCGACCCGTCCACGGTGAGCGGGGCGGCGCCCCCCGGGTCGGCCACGTCGACCAGCGTCCGGGTCAGGTCGGTCAGGGTGACGATGCCCTCCCGCCGGGTGCTGGCCGAAGTCAGCCACCCCGGAAAGGTGGTGCCGAGGCGGTAGACGACCTGCAGCGCCGGGTCCTGGGAGCCGACCGCAGGTCCGATCCCGGTCACGACCAGGGTGACCGACGGGTCCCGGGCCAGCCCGGTGAGGATCTCGTAAGCCCGGGCGCCGGGGTCGACCAGGGTGAGGGGACAGGAGGTGCGGAGCCCGCCCGCGAGGAAGTCGGCGGCGGTCCCGTAGCGGGCCACCGTCCCGTCCGGCCGGGCCGCGGCCAGGGCCGCTCCCGGGCCGACCGCTGCCACACAGCCAGGCACCGAGGCGGCCAGGGTGCCCAGCCGGGCGTCGCCGTTCCTGGCCGCCGCGGCGGCGAGGCGGGCGGCCCAGTCACTCACCCGCCCGTCGCTGACCTGGGGGTCGCACAGGCCGGCGACGGCGGCCCGACGTCCCGCGCCGAGGGTCGTCCAGCCGGCCGCGGCGCAGGCCCCGACGTAGCGGGCCCGGGCCGCCATGGTCCCGACCTGGGCGTCACCCAGGTGCGCGCCCAGGATCTGCTCGTCTGTGGCGTCCAACCGGTCGTGGCCGGTCAGCCCGACCACGACGACCCGGTCAGTGGGGAACCGAGCGACCTCCGGCTCCTCGGCCAGGGCCTGCACCCCGCGGAAGACGGCGAACACCACCGCCAGCAGGACCAGGAGCGCGACCCATCCCCGGCGCCGCATCGGCTCCCTGGGCGGGACGGCCGCCGCACCTGACGACGGGGTGGCCCGTGACCGTGACGGCGGGGTGGCCCGCGGCTCTCGCGGTGGGGCTCCTGGCGAGTGGCGTACGCCGGACCGACGCCGGGACCCGTCGCGGGCCGCCGACGGTGACCGCCGGTCCCGGCGGGCCACTAGACCTTCGCGGAGAGAAAGCTCAGCACGCTCGTGAAGAAGGGGACCCCGTCGGTGGTGGGGCCGGTCAGGGGGTCCACGTTGTGCTCGGGGTGCGGCATCAGCCC
>JBBQAB010000591.1:0-2883 GCA_038198385.1 Propionibacteriales bacterium | reverse complement strand
CTGGCCGACGTCATCCTGGTCCCCTTCGAGTACGCCGTCCGCGAGGGCGGCGCCCGGAGCGTGATGAACTCCTACTCCGACCTCGACGGGGTGCCCGCCGGCGCCAGCCACTGGCTGCTGACCGAGCTGCTGCGCGACACCTGGGGCTTCACCGGGACGGTCGTGTCGGACTACTGGTCGATCGCCTTCCTGGAGAGCATGCATCGCGTCGCGGCGGACCCCGCCGGCGCGGCCGCCCTCGCCCTGGCCGCCGGTCTGGACGTGGAGCTGCCCACCACCTTCGGCTACGCCGAGCCGCTGGTCGCCGAGGTCGAGGCGGGCCGGGTGGCCGAGAGCCTGGTCGACCGTTCGTTGGAGCGGCTGCTGCGGCAGAAGCTCGAGCTCGGCCTGCTCGACCGGGACTGGTCGGTCCAGGCCGACGACAGCATCGACCTGGACTCCGTGGCGAACCGGGACGTCGCCCGTCGGCTGGCCGAGGCGAGCGTCGTGCTGCTGGACAACCCGGACGGTCTGCTGCCCCTCTCCGACGGACCCACCTCGGTGGCCGTCATCGGGCCGTGCGCCGACGACGTACGGTCGCTCTTCGGCTGCTATGCCTTCCCCAACCACGTCATCCCCCAGTACCCCGGCTTCGACCTCGGGGTTCGCGCCGACTCGCTGCTCACCGCCCTGCGCGCCGAGCTGCCCCAGGCGCAGGTGACCCACGCTGCCGGCTGTGCGGTGTCCGGGGGGGACCTGTCCGACCTCCCGGCCGCGGTCGAGCTGGCCCGGAGCAGTGGCGTCGTCGTCCTCGCGGTCGGTGACCTCGCCGGGCTGTTCGGGCTGGGCACCTCCGGTGAGGGCTGCGACGCCGAGGACCTGACGCTGCCCGGCCACCAGGCCGCGCTGGTCGAGGCCGTGCTGGAGACCGGGGTTCCCGTCGTCCTGGTCGTGCTGTCGGGCCGCCCGTACGCGCTGGGGGCCTACGTCGGCCGGGCGAAGGCCCTGGTCCAGGCGTTCTTCCCCGGCGAGGAGGGCGGCGGAGCCGTGGCCGGGGTGCTGTCCGGCCGGGTCAACCCCTCAGGCCGACTGCCCGTCCAGGTCCCGACCCACCCCGGCGGCCAGCCGCACACCTACCTCGCCCCGCCGTTGGGCCAGAACAGCCACGGGGTCAGCAACCTCGACCCCACCCCGGCGTTCCCGTTCGGGTTCGGGCTCTCCTACACGAGCTTCGGTTACACTGACCTGTCTGTCTCCACCGACCATCTCGACACGTCCGGCCAGGTCGAGGTGGCGGTCACCGTGACCAACACCGGGGCCCGGGACGGCGTCGACGTGGTCCAGCTCTATCTGCAGGACCCGGTGGCCAGCGTCACCCGGCCCGTGACCCAGCTGGTCGGTTTCGTCCGGGTCCCGGTCGCGGCGGGGGCGTCCGCCCTGGTCACCTTCGAGGTGCACGCCGACCGCACCTCCTTCACCGGGGTGGATCTGCGCCGTGTCGTGGAGCCGGGCCTGGTGACCTTCACCGTCGGGACCGCCGGGGGCTCACCCCTCCCCCCGGTCAGCGTCGAGCTCGTCGGCGCCCTGCGCACGGTCGGGCCGGACCGGGTGCTCGACACCCCGGTCCGGGTCGACCTGAGGTCCTGACTCCGGTTCAGGACCGACCTCAGCGGCGTGGGCGGAGACCATCCGCTCCGCCCGCGCGTTGAGGTAGCGCTGCTCGGCCCCCAGCAGGACCAGGCTGTCGTCGTCCCCGCCGGCCGACCGACGGTCGGCGGTCGGATCCACCACCGCGGCTGCGCCGAGGGGCCCACCCCGGTCCCGCTCGGCCGCGGTCTCTCGTGCGACCCGGGCTCGGTCGGCCCGGAACCGGTCGACCCGGACCCGGTCGACCAGGCGCGGGGAGGCGACGCGGATCATCCAGCCCCGCGGTCTGTCCGGGACTCCATACTGAGCCCACTGCCGGCAGCCGCCGACTCGCGCCGCCAGACGGTCTCGAGCGCCTCTGCGGTTACTGATCGGGGCCGCCCGGCGCCATCAGCGGCCGCAGCTCGATGGTGTCCCCGGGGCCGGCGAACCGCCCGGCCAGGGCCTCTGCTCGCTGCTGGTTCTCCACGTCGAGCAGGAAGTACCCGGCCAGGTGCTCCTTGGCCTCGGAGTAGGGCCCGTCGGTGACCAGGGGTCGACCGGCGTCCCATCGATAGAGCCGGGCGGTGTTCGGGTCCCCGAGGGCCTGGCCGCCGAGCAGCTCACCGGAGTCGGACAGCTCGGTCAGCATCGCGTCGAAGTCGGCCATCATGGCCTCCCGTTGCGCGGCCGGCAGAGCCTGGAACTCGGGCACGTAGTAGGCGGTCGGGTGGCCCCAGGGCTGGGGGTTGGAATGGATCAAGACGACGTACTTCACGGCGGACTCCTCTCTTGGTCACGGACGGCTCCGCGACTCCCACCCGAACGTCGAAGCCGGTCCGGCGTTCTCGACATGCTGGGCCGCGCCTCACGAGCTGGACACGATGAGCTGCGAGGACTTGGTCTGGATCTTCTTTTCGTGGGCGCCCGCGCTCAGGCCGATGCCGGAGCAGGAGCTCCGCCGTCTCGTTCGCGGTCACTTCGCCACCATAGTGACAAGGAAACTTGACAGCCGAGGCGGGGCGGCGCATGCTCGAGGCATGACAAGCAAACTTGACACCCACCCCCACAGCACCGGCGACAAGGCCCGCACCCGGGCGTACCTGAAGGATTTCCTCCCGAGCGTGGCGGCGTACGTGGTCGTGCTCACCGCGAGCCTGGTCTTCGGCCACCTCGACGGCACGAGCCCGTCACGGTTCGTCTGGGCCGTGCTGCCCGTCCTGCCCGCCCTGCTGATGGTCCGCGCCGTCCTCCGACACTTCCGCCGGATCGACGACT
>JBBQAB010000590.1:0-7581 GCA_038198385.1 Propionibacteriales bacterium | reverse complement strand
TGAGGCGGCGACCTCCGCCGCCTCAGCCTCGGGCACCGACGGGTCACGGTCGCCCCACACCTCGGGGTCGGGGACCCCCGGCGGAACCATCCGGCGCCGACTCGGCGACGCGGCACTCTCCCCCGGCTCCTTGCCACCGGGCCACGGCACCGCGGTCCGCGCCGCCAGCACCTCGTCCTTGCGCAGGGGGGTCCCCTCGAACTCGGGGCCCAGCAGCAGCCGCCGCCGCTCACCGCCGACGAACTCGACCCCGAACAGCTCGGCCGCCTCGCGCTCGTGCCAACCCGCGCCGGCCCACCGCTCCCGCAGGCTGGCGACCTGGGGGTCGGTGCGGGGCAGGTCAGTGCTCAGCAGCAGCTCCGGCTCGCCGGGGCGGGACGGGTCCCGCAGGGCCAGGACGACCCGCAGGCAGTCGCGACGACCAATCTCGTCCACCGCCCCCAGCCAGTCGAACGCCGTCCAACCCTCCGCGTACGCCGTGGCCGCGGCCGCCGCCCACTCGGCGGCGGGCACCTGCCTCACGTGGGCACCCGGCCGACGAGCTGGTCGAAGACGGCCTGCAGGGCCTCCGGCGGGGGCGGGCAGCCGGGGACGAAGACGTCGACCTCGACCAGCTGGTCCACACCCTTGGTGACGGCGTAGGAGTCCCAGTAGGGACCGCCCGAGGCAGCGCAGGCCCCGAACGAGACGACCGTTGGCCGGGGCAGGTCGGCGGCCCGGCACGCTGCGACCAGGGCGACCACGGCCGGGGCGAGGCGGTCGGTGACCGTCCCCGAGATGACCACCGCGACCCGGGCGTCAGGAGCGGTCTCCGCCGGCAGCGCAGGCGCGGCCACCGCCGCGGCGTCGAACTCCAGCGCACAGCAGGCGAGCCCGATGTCGAGGACCCGCAGGGTCCCGTCGCCGTACCAGTCCAGCCACCGCATGGGGGACACGCTAGCCCGCCCGGCGCCCCGCGGACCGACAAGGACGGCCGGCACCGCCCCTTCTCAGCCGCTGGAAGGGAATAAGGCCCCTTGGGGCCCGCCTTATCATGAGCAAGGCTGCGACGGCCCGCCCGCGGATACCCTGCGGGCTTGACCCGGCACCCCACCCCCCACCACCTCCCGGGGGGACGACGACGCCAAGGAAGAAGGCACGCACCTGTGAAACAGGTCCACACCCTTGACCGTGTGGTGATCCGGTTCGCCGGGGACTCCGGTGACGGCATGCAGCTCACCGGGGACCGCTTCACCGCCGACTCCGCGGTCTTCGGGAACGACATCTCGACGCTGCCGAACTTCCCCGCCGAGATCCGCGCCCCTGCCGGGACTCTGCCCGGTGTCTCCAGCTTCCAGCTGCACTTCGCGAACTACGACATCATGACCCCCGGTGACCGACCGGACGTGCTGGTGACGATGAACCCGGCCGCCCTCAAGGCCAACATCGCCGACCTGCCGCGCGGTGGCGTGATCATCGCCGACACCGCCGACTTCACCAAGCGCAACCTGGCTAAGGTGGGCTACGACGCCAACCCGCTGGAGGACGACTCGCTGGCCGACTTCCAGCTGCACGCGCTGGACCTGACCGGGATGACCGTGGAGGCCGTCAAGCCGTTCGGTCTGAGCCGCAAGGACGCCTCCCGGGCCAAGAACATGTTCGCCCTCGGCCTGCTGTCGTGGCTCTACCACCGCCCCACCGAGGGCACGTTGAGCTTCCTCACGTCGAAGTTCGCGAGCAAGCCCGACATCCGCGACGCCAACCTGACCGCGTTCAAGACCGGCTACGCCTTCGGCGAGACCACCGAGGTCTTCGCCGTCCGGTACGAGGTCGCGCCGGCTCCGATGCGTCCGGGCCGCTACCGGCAGATCAACGGCAACCTGGCGCTGGCGTACGGGCTGGTCACCGCGGCCAAGAAGGCCGGCCTGCCGCTGTTCCTCGGCTCCTACCCGATCACCCCGGCCTCCGACGTGCTGCACGAGCTGAGCAAGCACAAGCGCTTCGGTGTGACCACCTTCCAGGCCGAGGACGAGATCGCCGGCGTGGGCGCCGCCCTGGGCGCGAGCTTCGCCGGCCACCTCGGGGTGACCACCACCTCGGGTCCGGGCATGGCGCTGAAGGCCGAGACCATCGGCCTGGGCGTGATGACCGAGCTGCCGCTGATCATCTGCGACGTGCAGCGCGCCGGGCCCAGCACCGGGATGCCGACCAAGACCGAGCAGGCCGACCTGCTGCAGGTGATGTTCGGGCGCAACGGTGAGTCGCCAGTACCCGTGCTGGCCGCCCAGTCGCCCTCGGACTGCTTCGACACCGCTATCGAGGCGACCCGGATGGCGGTGCGCTACCGAACCCCGGTGATCATCCTCTCCGACGGCTACATCGCCAACGGCGCCGAGCCGTGGGCGGTGCCGGACGTGGCGGCGATCCCGCCGATCGACCCGCAGTTCGCGACCGGGACCAACGGCACGGACAAGAAGGGGCAGCCCGTCTTCCTGCCCTACCTGCGCGACCTCGAGACCCTGGCGCGGCCGTGGGCCAAGCCCGGCACCGCCGGGCTGCAGCACCGGATCGGGGGGATCGAGAAGGCCAAGGACACCGGCGCGGTCTCCTACGACCCGGCCAACCACGAGGAGATGGTCCGGACCCGGCAGGCCAAGATCGACGGGATCGTCCGTGACATCCCCGACCTGCTCGTCGACGACCCCGCGGACGCCGAGGGTCGGCACGCGCGGGTGCTCGTGCTGGGCTGGGGCTCGACCTACGGTCCTATCACCGCCGCGGTCCGCCGGGTCCGCAAGGGTGGTCGGCTGGTCGCTCAGACCCACCTGCGGCACCTCAACCCGTTCCCGGCCAACCTGGGCGCCGTCCTCCAGTCCTACGACCGGGTGATCCTGCCGGAGATGAACCTCGGCCAGCTCGCGATGCTGCTGCGCGCGAAGTACCTGGTCGACGTGCACAGCTACTCCCGGGTCCGGGGACTTCCGATCTCGCTCAGCGAGCTCGCCCTCGACCTCGAGTCCGAAATCGACCAGCTCGAAGGAGCCACCGCGTGACCGCCGTAGACGAGGGCATCCAGACTGCCGCCCCGGGCCCGTCCTACCGAGGCCTCGCCGGCGTGCCGCTGGCGCTGGAGCCGCTGACCCGCAAGGACTTCACCTCCGACCAGGAGGTGCGCTGGTGCCCGGGCTGCGGGGACTACGCCGTGCTCGCCGCGTTCCAAGCGTTCATGCCCGAGCTGGGCATCAGACGCGAGAACACAGTGATCGTGTCGGGCATCGGCTGCTCGTCCCGGTTCCCCTACTACGTCGACTCCTACGGCATGCACTCGATCCACGGTCGGGCCACCGCCATCGCCACCGGCGTGGCCACCGCCCGGGAGGACGCGGCCGTCTTCGTCATCACCGGTGACGGTGACGCGCTGTCGATCGGCGGCAACCACCTGATCCACGTCCTGCGGCGCAACGTGAACCTGACGATCCTGCTGTTCAACAACCGGATCTACGGCCTCACCAAGGGTCAGTACTCCCCCACTTCCGAGATCGGCAAGGTCACCAAGTCGACCCCGATGGGATCGCTCGACAACCCCTTCAACCCGGTCTCGCTGGCGCTGGGGGCGGAGGCCACCTTCGTGGCCCGCACCATCGACTCCGACCGCAAGCACCTCACCTCGGTGCTGAAGGCGGCGGCCGACCACCGCGGGACGTCGTTCGTGGAGATCTACCAGAACTGCCCGATCTTCAACGACGGAGCGTTCGACGCGATCAAGGACCCCACGACCTCGGCGGACGCGATCATCCCCCTGACCCACGGCGAGCCCATCCGGTTCGGCGTCGACGGTCGCCTCGGGGTCGTCCGTGACCCCCGTACGGGTGCCTTCAGCGTGGTCGACGTGGCCGAGGTCGGGGTGGACGCCCTGGCCGTGCACGACGCCCACGTGGCCGACCCGTCGTTCGCCTTCGGGCTGTCGCGGCTGACCGACTCCGGCGTGCTGCACCGCTCGCCCATCGGCATCTTCCGCAACGTCGAGGCACCGACCTACGACGACCTGACCCGTGAGCAGGTCGCCCTGGCCGTCGGTGACGGCAGCGACGACGACATGCTCCAGTCGGTCATCGACGGCAGGGACACCTGGCAGGTCCGCTAGACCTCACCCCGTCAGCGCTCAGCGGGGTCGGTGGCAACGTGACCCCGCCTCCATGTCCGAGGTGCATCAGCCGGGCCACGATCTCTGCCCGGCCTACCTGGGCCCGGGCAGAACATGTCGACGGCCATAAGGATCCGCATGGGCCACCAACGCGGCCATCGACTAGGTCAGAGCGCGGCGGCTGTGCTTCGGGTTCGACGGCTGGTCCGAGCGCCCATCTGGATCTTCCGAGCCAGGCTTGGCATCATCGTCGGCCAGCGTTTGCTGGTGATTGGACACGTGGGCCGCAACACCCCGCTACCGGCGCCGTTTGTCGCCCTCGGCGTTGACGTTTCCTGACGCCACGGCGGAACGGGTCGGTAGTCGGACGTCCAGCGGGACGCGGGACTGTGGTCCACTGACGCCAGCGCAAGCTCCGCACGCCGTCGCCTGGCTAGCGGAGGCCGATCAGGCGGAGGAGAGCCGTTGCCTCGCGCGAACTCTTTCGGCTTCTCGACAAGGTGAAGACCGCTTTCGACACCTGGTCGTGGATCGCTTGCCCGGCGCCGTCAGCCCCTCCGTCACGCTCTCGGCGGTCCGGGGATCGTCGTCGGCTTCCATGTGCGTGCTGCGGCCTCTTCGGATCAGGGGGCAGGGACCTGCTCAGCGAATGACCGGGCGACGTCGATCCGCCGCATGAAAGCGACGTCGTCAAAACCTTGCGCATACTCGATGAAGCGGGCTAAGGCGTCAGCGCGGGCGGGATTGCCCGTGATCCGGGGGTGAAGTCCGATCGACATCATCCGGCCGAGGTCGTCACCGTCGTGGCGAAGCCGGTCCAGCGTTGCCTTGGCCGCCTCGAAGAAGTGCTCGGGGCTGCCGTATCCGGTGCCCATGATGTACCTGGCGTCGTTGACGACAAGCGAGTAGGGGACGACCAGATGGCTACGTCCCTGCACTGTCGTCCAGTAGGGCAGATCGTCGTTGTAGGTGTCCGAATCGTAGAAGAACCCGCCCTCCTCGACCACGAGGTCACGGGTATTGACGCTCATCTCTCGGCAGTACCAGCCGACGGGACGCGCACCGCAGGTCTTCTCGATGGAGGCGACGGCGCGATTGATGGCCTCGCGTTCCTCGTCCTTGCTCATCTCGTAATGGTTGCTCCACCGGTAGCCGTGACCGGCGACTTCGTCACCTCGGGCCGACAGCTTCCGCGCAACATCGGGGTTGCGTTCCAGCGCGACAGCGGCCCCGAAGAACGTGACCGGGATGTCCGCGTGATCGAAGATGCGAAAGAGACGCCAGATCCCGGCGCGGGACCCGTACTCGTACATGGACTCGACGGCGAGGTCGCGCTGGTCATCGACGGCGAAAGGCAGTTCGTACATGCCGTCGTTGGCGTTGTCGCCCATGGCGAAGGTCTTCTCAGAGCCCTCCTCGTAGTTCACGACGACCTGAATTGCGACTTTCGCGCCTGCGCTCCAGCGCACGCGGGGCGGGTTCTCGCCGTAGCCGACAAGGTCGCGAGGCGGCCCGGGGACGCCGTCGACATCAGCGTTGCGGAAGAACTGCTCGTTCCATGCCATGGGGTGTCCTTCTTCAGTGGGTTGGTCGGATGCTTGTTAGTCGAGGCCGGCGAGGCTGCGTGCTCCGTCGACGACGAGCAGCTGCCCGGTCAGGTAGGCGGACTCGGCGCTAGCGAGGAACTGGTAGACGTAGCCGATATCTTCCGGCTCTCCAACGCGCCCAGAAGGCACCTTTTTGGCGCTCGACTCCACGCCGTCAGGTCCGAGTGAGTTGATCGGGTCGAGCGCCTGCGGCGTGCGGATAACGCCCGGGGCCACCGCGTTCGCGGTGATTCCGTCGGCGGCGAACTCCACCGCCAATGACTTCACCAAACCAACCAGACCAGCCTTCGCGGCGGCGTAGTGGGAGTGCTCTGGCCAGCCGGACACCGTGCCGGCGACAGACGAGGTAGCGATAAGTCGACCGAAGCCTGCCTTCTGCATGTGGGGCAAAGCAGCCCGGAAGCAGCGCCACGCTCCGTTCAGGTCCACGTCCAGCACCTTGAGCCAGGCCTCGTCATCGAGGTCCGCGAGAGCGACCTTGCGAGCGATGCCCGCGTTGGCGACCACGATGTCGACGCGCCCAAACTCCTCGACGGCCCGCGAAACGAGACGGTCGACGTCAGCGGCGCTCGTCACGTCGACGGCTTCGACCACTGCCCGCCGGCCCGTGGCTTCCACCGCCTGGCGGACCGGCTCCACATCGTGTCCGTCGGGCGGATACCACGCGAGGACGACGTCCGCTCCCGCCTGGGCGTAGATCCGAGCGGTCGCGGCTCCGATGCCGGACGCAGCACCCGTGATCACTGCGACGCGGTCAGTGAGCTCAAACATGGTTTCCTCCTTCTCTTCCCTCAACCGACGGTCGGCTGTCGGGCGGACAGTGTGCTGGGGGCTTGCCGAAGGCGCCCGCGCGCCCCAACCGATCCCGGTCCTCGGGGCCGTAGCCGAGAAGCCCGCCGAGGATCTCCTCGGCTTGCTCGTTCCTGCGTGGAGCCCGGCGATGGGCGACACGCTCCTCGCCGACCCGAACGGCGGCGGCAACCTGGCGGACAACCCCGAAGCGGGGGTGCTCGGTCTCGACGATCATGCCGCGGGCGAGGGTGTGCGGATCGGCGAGGGCTTGTTCGACGGTGTTGACGGGGCCGCACGGCACCCCAGCCGCACGTAACAAGGCGAGCCAGTCCTGCGCGGGGCGGTCAAGGAACGCGGCCTCGAGCAACGGGATGAGAATGCGAGCATGCTGGCGCCGTTGGGAGAAACGATCGAAGCGCGGGTCGGTGGCCCACTCCGGGTGACCAAGCACCCGGGTCAGGCTCCGCCAGAACTTCTCCTTCGGGCAGGCCACAACAATCCAGCCACCCTGAACGGGGAATGCCTGGAAGGGCACCAGCGACGGGTGCGCGGAATGGTGCGTCCGGGACGCGACGAAGTCGCTGTTCAGCGCCCAGGTCGCCGGATACGTGAGCATCGAGACGGCAGTGTCGAAAAGGCTGACGTCGCAGTCGGCTCCGACCCCGTCGCGGCGTGCCGCGTGCAGGGCGGCCAGGATGGAGATGGCGGCGTTCAGGCCACCCGAATAGTCCACGACGGACAGACCGGACTTGGTTGGCGGTCCGTCGGGCTCTCCCGTCAGATCCATCCAGCCGGCGATTCCCTGCAACACGTAGTCGTAACCGGGCTCGGTGGAACGGGGACCGGTCATCCCGAAACCGCTCAGGGAGCAGCAGACGATGGCCGGATTGAGATGTTTCAGGTCCGCGTACCGGAGGCGGAGCTTGCCGGGAACATCCCCTCGGAGGTTCGAGTAGACGACGTCGCTGACCTTCACCAGGTCCTCGAAGACCGAGCGACCCTCAACGCTGCCGATGTCGAGACCGAGACTGCGCTTGTTCCGGTTGAACGTCTCGAAGA
>JBBQAB010000589.1:0-16375 GCA_038198385.1 Propionibacteriales bacterium | reverse complement strand
GAACGGTCAGCCGCGGATGGTGGCGAGCGCACCCGACCAGGACACGACCTGGTCGAGGACGGTGCTCAAGCTGTCCGCCTGGCCGGCGGAGGGGGTGAACACCGAGTAGTTCTGGAAGTCGTTGCCCAGGGTCAGCACGACCTGGGCCCGGACGGTGGCGACCTGGAGCTCAGCCATGATCAGCCGGAGCTGCTCGACGGCGCGGACGGCACCGACCGAGCCGTAGCCGACGAACCCGGCGGCCTTGTTGTTCCACTCGCCGTAGACGAAGTCGAGGGCGTTCTTCAGCGCACCGGACGGGCCGTGGTTGTACTCGGGCGTGACGACCACGAAGCCGTCAAAGGAGGCGACCAGGGCGGCCCACTTCTGGGTGTGCTCGTTCTGGTAGAGACCCATCGAGGCGGGGACCGGCTCGTCCAGCATCGGCAGTCCGAGGTCGGCGATGTCGACCAGCTCGTAGGTGGCGTCGGACCGCTTCTGGGCGTTCTCCAGAACCCAGTCGGCGACGGCGGAGCCGTTACGGCCCGGACGGGTGCTGCCGACGATGATCGCGATGCGCATGGGGGTCTCCTTGATAGTTGAAGTATCAACCATACTGTACGTGACGTCGGCCCTGAGGGTCCCCGCGCAGCCGGGCCCCTCAGGGCTGGTGCATCACGGCATACCGAGGGGGCTCCGGACCGGCCGCGGGACGCCCGCGACCGAGGCCCCCACCGCGGCCGGGCAGGTGAAGGACAGCTGCCGGACGTCCGGCTCGTCGTCGTCGGTCAGTCGCGCCACGAGGAGCGCCACCGCCTGCTCGGCCATGGCCCGGTCCGGTCGCTGGACCGTGGCCAGCGAGGGAGTCAGCCGGGAGGCCAGCTTCTCCCCGTCCTCCAGGCTGACCAGGGAGAGGTCCCTCGGCACGCTGAGTCCCAGCTCGGTTGAGGCGAGCAGGGCGCCTAGGGCCAGCCGCTCGTGCAGGCAGACCAGGCCGGTCGGGCGGTCCGGCGAGAGCAGGGCTTGGCGGACCACATGATGGCCGGCGTCGACGTTCCGGTCGGTGCTGAGCACTCGGGCGGGCCCGAGACCGGCGGCGCGCAGGGCGACCTGCACGCCATCGACCCGCAGCCGGCACTGTGCGGTCCCGAGGTTGCCGGCCACGATGTCGATCCGGGTGTGGCCCCGTTCCAGCAGCAGGCGGGTCGCCGTCACTGCGGCTCCGCGCTCGTCGGGCACCACGCTGGTCAGCCGCGCGGGCGGATCGTAGCAGTTCAGCAGCACGGTCGGCACGCCGGCCAGCACCTCGGGGGCCCGGTACTCGATCAGCTCCGGGGCCACGACCAGGAAGCCGTCGACCTGTCGGTCGAGCAGGGTGGTCGCGGCCCGCTCCTCGTGCCGCAGGTCCTGGCCGCTATCCGCGAGGATGCACAGGAAGCCCGAAGACGCCGCGATCTGGCCGGCGGAGTGCAGGAGGTCCTGGCTGAAGCCCGTACTGCCCGTCCAGGTCAGGAGCCCGACCGTCCTGGTCCGTTGCGCACGCAGGCTGAGCGCGAGGATGTTGGGGCGATAGCTGAGCTGACGGGCAGCCTCCAGGATCACCGCCTGTTTCTCGACCGCGATGTTGCCGTCCCCACGGCCGTTCAGCACCAGTGAGACCGAGCTTCGGGAAACCCCCGCCAGGTCAGCGACGTCCTGGGCGGTCGTGCGACGGGGCATAGTTCACCCTAACCGCGGGAGGTGAGTTTTACCGGCGGCAGGAAAATTGCTAATCGGAAACCGAAATAATGACCTACAGGAGGTCGTTGATGACGATCGACTGTTCGCGTGACGGGCCCACACCGATGCCGGAGATCCGCGCTCCGCACAGCTCCTGCAGCCGCTTCACGTAGGTCCGGGTGGCCATGGGCAGGTCCTCGAACGAGCGGCAGCCGGTGATGTCCTCGGACCAGCCGTCCAGCTCCTCATAGATCGGACGGGCCCGGAGGAAGTCGGACTGCCGCATGGGCATGGTGTCGAACTGGGTGCCGTCGACGTCGTACGCGACGCACACCGGGATCTTCTCCCAGCCGGTCAGGATGTCGAGCTTGGTCAAGAAGATGTCGGTGAAGGCGTTGGCCTTGGCCGCCGCCTCGACCACCAGCCCGTCGAACCAGCCGCAGCGTCGCTTCCGGCCCGTCGTGGTCCCGAACTCGGCCCCGTCGGTCCGGAGCTTCTCCCCGGCCGCGTCCAGCAGCTCGGTCGGCATCGGACCTTCCCCGACCCGGGTGGTGTAGGCCTTGGCGATCCCGACCACCCGGTTGATCCGGGTGGGCCCGACACCCGCCCCGACGCACGCGCCCGCGGCGACCGGGTTGGAGGAGGTGACGTACGGATAGGTGCCGTGGTCCACGTCGAGGTGATGGGCCTGGGCCCCCTCGAACAGCACCACCTTGTCCTGGTCGAGGGCGTCGTTGAGGACCCGGGTCACGTCGACCACGTGCGGCTTGATCCGCTCGGCGTGGCTGAGCAGGTGCTCGGTGACCTGGGCGGGGTCCAGGGCGCGGCGGTTGTAGACCTTCACCAGCAGGTAGTTCTTCTGCTCCAGGGCGGCCTCCACCTTGGCGGCGAGGAAGGCCTCGTCGAACAGGTCCTGGATCCGGATGCCGATCCGGTTGACCTTGTCGGAGTAGGCCGGACCGACCCCACGGCCGGTGGTCCCGATCTTCGCCTTGCCCAGGAACCGCTCGGTCACCTTGTCGATCACCTGGTGGTAGGAGGCGATCACGTGAGCGTTGGCCGAGACCATCAGGTGCGAGGCGTCGACCCCGCGCGCGGCCAGCCCGTCGATCTCGGTGAAGAGCACGTCGAGGTCGACCACGACCCCGTTGCCGATCACCGGCACGCAGCGCGGGTTCAGGATCCCCGACGGCAGCAGGTGCAGGGCGTAGCGCTCACCGTTGACGACCAGGGTGTGTCCGGCGTTGTTGCCCCCGGAGTAGCGCACGCAGTAGTCGACGCGGTCGCCGAGCTGGTCGGTCGCCTTGCCCTTGCCCTCGTCGCCCCACTGGGAGCCCACCACAACAATGCCCGGCATGTGATCGCCTTCTTACGTCTCAGTCAGTACTGGATCGCGGCACCCGCACGGGGCCACGGCAAGCTCCCCTGCCCGGGAAGGTCCGCCGGACAGACGAAAGCCCCGCGGGCGCATTCGCCGCAGGGACTCTTGCCGTCGAACTCTAGCGAACTTGCCCAGCCCTGTCGCCCCTGCGCCGGTCCGCCCCACCTCCGAGAGGCCAGCCCGGTCCGGCTCAGCTCTCGCGTTCGGGGTCTCGCGTTCGGGCGCTCGCGTTCGGGCGCTCGCGTTCGGGGACGAGATTCCGGGGGCGAGATTCCGGGGGCGGGTCGCTCAGCTCTGGGGCGAGCCCTCGGAGAGCGCGCGGAAGGCGGTGGGTGAGGAGTCACGCAGCAGCTGGGCACAGCGCTCCTGCTCCACCTGGTCGTCGATCCGACCGGCCGCCTCGGCCAGGGCCCACAGCGCCCGCAGGAAACCGCGGTTGGGGGCGTGCTCCCAGGGGACCGGCCCGGCACCCTTCCAGCCGGAGCGTCGGAGGGCGTCGAGGCCGCGGTGGTAACCGGTCCGGGCGTAGGCGTACGCGGCCACGTCGGCTTCGGCGGAACCGACGGCCAGGGAGCCCTCGGCCAGCAGCGCCCAGCACAGGCTGGACTCCGGGCGGGCGCTGACGATCTCGATGAACGCGTCTCGCCCCCGCTCGGCGATCTCGGCCACGGCCGGGTCGATCGGCAGCAGGGTCGGGGCGGTGCCCGGCCCGAAGGCCAGCAGGTTCTCGCGGGTGGTGTCGCTCACCGGGTCAACCTACCCGTACGCCTCACACCCAGTCGCGGCGGCGGAACGCCAGGTAAAGCACGACGCCGGCGACCACCATCAACCCGAGGTAGACCCAGAAGCCGACCTGGGTGCCGTCGAGCGGGAAGTCCACGTTCATCCCCACAAATCCGGTGACCAGGGTGGGGACGGCGATGATCGCCGCCCAACCGGTGAGCTTCTTGACGATCAGGTTCATCCGCGCGTCAGCCAGCGCCAGGCTGGTGTCGAAGACTGAGGACAGCGCCTCCCGGAGGGCGTCCGCGGCGTTCGCGACCCGGTTCTCCTGCTCCCGGATCACGTTCCAGCGCCGGGGCGTACGGGGGCCGCCCCGGGACGTCTTGCTCTTGGCGACCGGCGGGGGGTTGTCGACGATGTCGGTCATCACCGCCCGCATGGGGTCGGTGACCCGGCGCAGCTGGGACAGCGCGGTCCGCAGCCGGAAGGCGTGCAGCTGCTCGGAACGGTCCAGGGGGCGCCCCTCGAAGAGTGCGTCGGCGAGCGCGTCGCTGGAGTCCTCCAGCCACTGCACGGCCTGCTCGTAGGTGGCGACCACGGCCGCGACCACCGCCTGCAGGGCCGCCTCGACCCCCTCCTCGGCCAGCAGGTCGGCCTTCTCCGTCAGCAGCCGCGCCGGATGGAACGAGTCCGTGGGGGCGGCCAGGCAGATCATGGCCCGGTCGGTCATCACGATCGAGACCGGGTGGACCGAGAGCCGCGAGGTCGCCGGGTCCACCGAGACAGCGTTGGTCACGACCAGCCGCGCCTGTCCGAGGGTCTCGAACTTGGCCCGCCGGTCCTCGGCGAGCAGGTCGTGCAGCGCAATCCGGTCGAGATCCAGCGCCTGGGCGACCGCGCGCAGCTCGGCGGCCGCGTAGTCGGAGTCCCGCGGCAGCACCCACCACCCGGAAGCGTCCTCGTGCAGCTGGAGCACGTCGCTCAGGTCCTCACCGGTCAGGTCCTCGGCGATCACCTTGCTCCGCGACCACACTCGGCTGATCGGGGTCGGACGCAGCGCCGGGGTACTCACGCCGTCACCCTAACCGGGGGTCGGGCGGCGCAGCGGTGGCGCCGCCGCGGGGTGGCCGCCCCGACAGTTCCACCCGTGAGCCTGGGGAGCGGCCGGACCGCAGTACCGTGAGCGCGCGGTCGGGCCCGCCGGGGCCGCCGTCGCCACCCACCTTCCAGGTCTGCGAGCAGCCATGACTCACCGCGCACCCGACTCCGCCCCCGGGGTGACGGACGACCCGACCTTCCCCCGGCTGCACGGGCGACCGGCCCGCGGCTGGCTCAACGACCCCAACGGGCTCTGCCGGGTGGGCGGCCGCTACCACGTGTTCTTCCAGTACAACCCGAACGCCCCCGTCCACGGCGACATCCACTGGGGACACGTCAGCTCGACCGACCTGCTGCACTGGACCGAGGAACCGGTCGCCCTGCGGCCACGCCCGGGTCAGCCCGACGCGTACGGCTGCTGGAGCGGCTGCCTGGTCGTGGCCGACGGGGTGCCGACCGCCGTCTACAGCGCGGTCCGGGCGGAGCCCGCGGACGCGCAGGTCGTCCTGGCCACCTCCGACACGACCCTGCGTGAGTGGGCCCAGGCGGAGCAGGGACAGGCGGGCCGACCCGAGGACCCGGCCGTCTCCGAGGTCCGGGACCCGTTCGTGTTCTCCGCCTTCGGTCACCGGTGGGCCGTGCAGGGTGCGGGGCGGGCCGCCGTGGGCGGGGCGCCCCAGCTGCTGCTGTACGCCTGCGACGACCTGCACGACTGGCAGCCACGCGGGGCCCTGCTGACCTCCGCCGACCCGGTCGCGGCCGAGGTGGCCGTCGCCAGCGTCTGGGAGTGCCCCAACCTCTTCCGGCTCGGGGACCGGTGGGTGCTCGTGCTGTCGCTGTGGCGGGCCGTACGCGCCGGCGAAGGGGTGCTCTCGGGCGTGCGTTACCTGGTGGGTGACCTGCAACCGGTGGGCACAGGCCTCCATTTCGTCGCCGCAGCCGGCGGAGTCCTGGATGAGGGCCCGGCGTTCTATGCCCCCCAGGTGCTGGTCGAGCCGAACCGTGTCCTGCTCTGGGGGTGGTCCTGGGAGCTCGACCGGACCGAGGACGAGACCGCCGCCGCCGGGTGGGCGGGTGTCCTGACCCTGCCCCGGGAGCTCGCCCTCGACGGGGGCCGGCTGGTCGCCCGTCCAGCGGCTGAGCTGGTCCGGCTTCGGGCCGGGCGGCTGGCCACGGACCGGCCGCTGACCTCCGCCGCGTTCGAGATCGCCTCGGCGTCGCCGGTGACACTGGTCCTGTCGGGGCCCCGGGGTGCGGAGACGGTGGTCGACCGGGCTTTCTTCGCGGGTGGTCCCGCCCGCATCCTGATCGACGGCAGCATGGTCGAGGCCTTCGGCGACGGACGGTCCTGCACGACCCGCGCCTACCCGGGCGCGGGGTCCTCGTGGTCGGTCGACGCGTCGGCCACGGCGTACGTCCTCAGCCTGGCCTGAGAGCGCCGGGCCGGAGGAGGGCGTGAACCCTCGCCCGGACCGGGCTGCGACGGGTGTTCGGAGGGGACTACTTGAGCAGCGAGGTCCCGGCGCTGCGGAGGTCCTCGCAGGCCTCGATGACGCGCTTGGCCATCCCGGCCTCGGCTGCCTTGCCCCAGGCGCGGGGGTCGTAGGCCTTCTTGTTCCCGACCTCGCCGTCGACCTTCAGGACGCCGTCGTAGTTCGAGAACATGTGGGCCGCCGCGGGGCGGGTGAAGGCGTACTGGGTGTCGGTGTCGATGTTCATCTTGATGACGCCGTAGTCGAGGGCCGCCCGGATCTCCTCCAGGGTCGAGCCGGAGCCGCCGTGGAAGACCAGGTCGAAGGGGTTCTCCTTGCCGATCTTGGCGCCGACCTGGGCCTGGATGTCCTTGAGCACCTCCGGACGCAGCTTGACCGAGCCGGGCTTGTAGACCCCGTGCACGTTACCGAAGGTCAGGGCGGTGATGTAGCGGCCCTTCTCGCCGGTGCCGAGGACCTCGATGGTGCGGAGGCCGTCCTCGACCGTGGTGTACAGCTTGTCGTTGATCTCATGGCTGACGCCGTCCTCCTCACCGCCGACGACACCCACCTCGATCTCGAGGATGATGTTCGCCGCGTGGGTCAGGGCCAGCAGATCGTCGGCGATGGAGAGGTTCTCCTCCACCGGCACGGCCGAGCCGTCCCACATGTGCGACTGGAACAGCGGCAGGCCACCGTTCTTCACCCGCTCGGTGGAGATGGCGATCAGCGGGCGGACGAAGCTGTCCAGGTTGTTCTTGGGGCAGTGGTCGGTGTGCAGCGCGACGTTGATCGGGTAGTTCTTCGCCACCTCGTGCGCGTACGCCGCCAGCGCGGAGGCACCGGTCACCTTGTCCTTGATGGTGGGGCCGGAGGCGTACTCGCCGCCACCGGTGGACACCTGGATGATGCCGTCGGACCCGGCCTCGGTGAAGCCCTGCAGGCAGGCGTTCAGGGTCTGGGACGAGCTGACGTTGATGGCCGGGTAGGCGAAAGAACCCTTCTTGGCCGCGTCCAGCATCTCGGCGTAGACCTCGGGTGTGGCGATGGGCATGGGTGAGTGTTCCTCTCGTACTTCACGCTCGGTTCGGCCCTCACGACGGGCCCCGGTCAGTCTCTCAAAGATGCACGGCCGCTGGGAAGCCAGTCCGCACCCGCCCGACGGTCGACCCTCAACGGTCGAGCTGCTCCAGATCGACGCCGTGCCGGCCCCCGGAGTAGGCGCGGGCGGCACTGTCGAGGGTGGCGGGAAAGACCGAGATCTCGTCGAACGGCACCTCCGAGGTCCCGCCGTCGGTTCGGGTCAGCCGAAGCACCGGGCTCCGGCCCCGCCGACCCCGGGCCGCGCCCACCGAGGCCACGTCGGACCAGCGGGCCGCGCGGGCCCCGACCTGCACCCCGGGCGGTCCGAGCCGGACCGCGGTGCCCTCCCCCACCCGGGCCAGGTGCCGTCGGGCGAGCAGGAACAGCACCACGGTGACCGCGAGCCAGACCACCGACACCCCGAGCAGCACCAGGTAGACCGGGAGCGAGTCCCCCGCCTGACCCTGGTGCCGCCGCCACGCGTAGATGCCGCCGAGCAGCAGCAGCGTGATGACCAGACTGATGATGCGCGACCGCATCCGCCTCCGGTTGCGGTCCAGCCGCTTCTGCACCTGGCTGGGGTCGTACGGCACCACCAGCTCGTCACGACGCGTATCGGTCATAGGGGAAGTTTGCCAGCCCGGCACGCTGCGAGCGGCGGTAGCGGCGGGTGAGAGCGCCGTTGCGCGAGCAGTTGGCTAATTTTCGCGGGCGCCGCGGGGGGTGATGGCCATGTGGATCCGGTAGCGGTCGGCGCGGTACCAGGAGGTGGAGAGCTCCATCACCCGGTCACCGGCGTAGGTCACGCGCTCCTGGACCAGCAAGGGGGCCCGCTTGGCGATGCCGAGCACCCGCGCCTGGTGGGCGTCGGCGGACTCGGCCCGTACGGTCTGCTCGCCGCTGGTCACGACCACGCCGTACTCGCTGGCGAACACGTCGTAGAGCGAGCCCAGCTCGCGCTGCAGCAGACCGGGGAAGAGCATCGAGGGGTAGTGGCCGACCTCGTACGCCATCGGGGTCCCGTCGGCGGTGCGCAGCCGCTCGACGCGGACGACTGGGCGACCGGGCCGGATCCGCAGCGCGTACGCCACCTCGTCGTCGGCGGCCTCCTCGGCCGCAGCGAGGACGACGGTCGCGGGCAGCAGTCCGCGGTCCTTCATCTCGCGGGAGAACGAGGTCAGATGCAGCCGTGAGTCGACCTGCGGCCCGGTGACGTAGGTGCCCTTGCCGTGCACCCGCTCCAGGGCTCCCCCGTCCACCAGGTCGGCGATTGCCTGCCGGACGGTCACCCGGCTGACCCCGAGCCGGGTGACCAGAGCACGCTCGGAGGGGATGGCGTCTCCCGGGTTGAGCTCGGTGTCGATCAGGGTCTCAAGGATGGTCCGGACCTGGGCCCGCTTGGTCGTGGCCGAGGCGATGGGCCGCTCGAGGCGGAACGTCCCGATCTCACTACCCGTGAACTCGTGCTCCAAGGGATCTCCTGACGCCTGATCGCGCGGTCCAGACCACGTGGGCTAGACCAGTCCATACCAGTATGGCCGAGGTGTGTGCCGCCTCACAACCGGGGCGGTGCCAGGCCGGCCTCGGGTGAGTCAGCCGGTCCGATATCCCGGTCCGAGGTTCCAGCCCAGCGTCGCGCCCAGTGGTACATGGCGATGGCCGCCGCCGCCCCGGCGTTGATCGAGCGCGTCGAGCCGTACTGGGTGATGGCGACCAGGGACCGACACCCGGCCACCATCTCCTCCGTCAGGCCCGGGCCCTCGGAGCCGAAGACCAGACACACCCGCTCGGGCAGCTCGACCTGTTCCAGGGGCACCGAGCCGGGCAGGTTGTCCACCCCCACCGCCTGGTAGCCGTTCTCGGCCAGCCAGCCGAGAAAGTCCGCCTCGTCGGGGTGGTGGCGGACGTGCAGGTAGCGGTCGGTGACCATGGCGCCCCGCCGGTTCCAGCGGCGGCGGCCGATGATGTGCACCCCGGCCACGTTGAAGGCGTTCGCGGTCCGCACCATCGACCCGATGTTGAAGTCGTGCTCCCAGTTCTGGATCGCGACCCGCAGCGGGTGCCGGGAGCGGTCGAGCTCGGCGACGATCTCGCCGAGGCGCCAGTAGCGGAAGCGGTCCTCGACGTTGCGTCGGTCACCCTCGGCCAGCAGCTCCGGGTCCAGGCGGGGGTCGACCGGCCACGGCTCGGAGTGGGGTCCGACCCCGTGCTCAACCGCCCCGGCCATCTCGTCCTCGCTGCGCATTCCCACCCGCGGACGCTACCGCTGTGCCGACCCACCCGCGGACGCGCCGGCCGGGTCGGAGGATGACCTCCGCCAACCTGAGTCGGACTCAGCCAACTCATAGGCATCGCCGGTAGCGTGATGTTTCGTGACTCCCCTTCTCGACGCGCTGACGCTGACGCCGATGCTCCTGCCCTCCTGGATGGACCCGGAAACGGTCATCCGCGCCTTCGGCCCGTACGCCCTGTGGGGCGTGGCGTTCGTGATCTTCGCCGAGTGCGGCCTGTTCGCCATCCTGCCGGGCGACTCGCTGCTCTTCACCGTGGGCCTGTTCGTGGCCATCGGGGCGATCGACCACAACATGTTCTTCGTCTGCACGGTGCTGACGATCGCGGCGGTGGCGGGCAACGCCTGCGGCTACTTCATCGGACGCAAGATCGGCCCGCCGCTGTTCCGTCCGCGCACCGGTGTGATGGGCAAGGTCTTCAAGCCCTCCTACGTGGTCAAGACGCGGGAGTTCTTCGACCGCTACGGCAACCGGGCGCTGATCCTGGCCCGCTTCGTCCCGATCGTCCGCACCTTCGTCACCCTCGTCGCCGGGGTGAGCCGGATGCCCTTCCGCCGCTTCATCGGCTACACCGCCATCGGCGGTATCGCCTGGGCCTGCGGCGTGACCACGCTCGGCTACTTCCTCGGCAACGTCAGCTTCATCAAGAACAACATCGACGCCGTGCTGGTGCTGATCGTTGTCGTCTCGGTCATCCCGATGGGGATCGAGTTCCTGCTGGCCCGTCGTCGGGGCCGGGTCGTCGTCTGACCTCGGCCCCTACGTCAACATCCGAGGACCCGGCCCTCGGCCGTCTCAGCGACCGACGGCTCAGGAGCCTGAGGGCCCGCGCGGCGGCGCTGACTCCGGCGGCTGGTATCCGCCCGGGGCCGGCGGCTGCTGGTAGGTGTTCGGCTGGTAGCTCTCAGTCGTCGTCCGGTCCTGCTGCGGGTTCGGCAGCGCGTCGGACTCCGGGAAGGGCGGGGCGGACTGCTGCGGGGCGATCTGCGGCTGCTGCGGCTGGGAGGCGTCGCCGCGGTAGGCGATCTCGCCGAAGCTCACGTTCGGAGCCTGGCGTACGGCGGGGTCGTTGACCTCGAAGTAGGTCGCCTTCTCGAAGTGGAACGCGTTGGCAACGAGGTTGGAGGGGACCGACTCCACCTTGGTGTTGTAGACCCGCACGTTCGCGTTGTAGAAGCGTCGGCCCGCCGCGATCCGGTCCTCGGTCTCGGCCAGCTGCCGCTGCAGCTCGAGGAAGTTCTCGTTGCTCTTCAGATCGGGGTAGGCCTCAACGCTGACGATCAGGTTGCGGACGGCGCCGGACAGGGCCTCCTCCACGTCGGAGCGCTGCTGGCTGGGTAGCGCACCGTCGGACGCGGAGATCTGCTGGGCCTGGCTGCGCAGCCGGGTGATGTCCTCGAGGGTGTTGCGCTCGTGTGCGGCGTACGCCCGGACCGTCTCGACCAGGTTGGGCAGCAGCTCGTAGCGCCGGTTGAGCTCGACGTCGATCTGGCGCCAGGACTCCTGGATCATGTTGCGTGACTTCACGAAACCGTTGTAGGAGCCCACCGCGACCAGGCCCACGATGATGACGACCACCAGCAAGATGATGATCAGGACGATGGCGGAACCCATGGAGCTTCTCCCTCAGGATCGGTAGGACCGGAACGGCTCCCTCAGGCTAGTGCGTGCCGGGTCCGTTCGGACCGTCGGACGCGCTCAGGCGAGCCCGAGGTCAGCGGTGGAGAGCGCGAAGCGGTAGGGCACGCCGGCCTCCTCGACCCGCTCCTTGGCCCCGGTGCCGCGGTCCACGATCACCGCCACGCCGACCACCTCGGCCCCCGCCTCGCGCAGGGCCTCGACCGCGGTCAGCACCGAACCGCCCGTGGTGCTGGTGTCCTCCACGGCGAGCACCCGGCGGCCCCGCACCGAGGGTCCCTCGATCCGGCGCTGCAGGCCGTGGGCCTTGCCCTCCTTGCGCACCACGAACGCGTCCAGCCGCACGCCCTCGGCCGCCGCCGCGTGCAGCATGGCCGCGGCCACCGGGTCGGCGCCCAGCGTCAGACCGCCGACCGCGTCGAAGTCCCAGTCCGCGACCAGCTCCCGCATCACCCGTCCGATGACCGGCGCCGTGGTCCCGTCCAGGGTGACCCGCCGCAGGTCGACGTAGTAGTCGGCCGTGCGGCCCGAGGAGAGGGTGACCTCCCCGTGCACGACGGCGAGGTCGGTGATCTTGCCGATCAGCGTCGTGGTGTCGTCGGTGGAGGTGGTCTGGGTCGGCCCGGTCGTCATGTCCGCAGCCTAGCGACCCGCTCGGTCCGGTCACACGCCGCGAAACGCAGGTCGAACCCGGCCTGCGGCGTGGGTCCGGAGGACCTGTGCCCCCCGAACGCCGCGTCACTCTGCGTCACGTGGGCAGCGTGGGCGGCGAGGGGTTAACGACCCTCGAAGCCGGCCGTGGCGGGTCAGCGGTTGCGGGTGCTGGCCAGGTGCCCGAAGCCGACCGACCGGTCGGGTGAGCGGAACAGGTCCTGGCAGGTCGTCAGGGTGATCAGGGCCTGGGTCGGCGTGGCGGCCGGCTGGCCGGGGACCGGGTCGAGGACCCAGGAGGCGGTGTCACGGACCGTCAGCCCACCAGGCGGCTGGTCGATGACGTAGGTGAAGACCGCGGCCCGGGTCTCGACGACGACCTCGTCCCCACGCTTCAGCTCGAGGAGCCGGGCGAAAGGCTCGCCGTGGGTGACCCGGTGGCCGGCGACGGCGAAGTTCCCGACCTGCCCTGGCTGGGCGGTCGCCGGGTAGTGGCCCACGCCGCGGGCCAGAACGGCCGGGCTGGTGCCCTCAAGAACGGGGACGTCGTAGTCGGCCCCGAAGGCCGGCACCCGGAGCAGTGCGGTGGCCTCGCCGGTCTCGGGGACGGCGGTCGGGTTTCCGCCGGGGACGGTCGGGTCCGTGCTGGACCACCGGGCCCTCAGACCGGCCCGCTCGGAGTCATGGGCCCGCTCCGAGACGACGTTGGTGCCGACGTACTGGTAGCCGACCCAGCCCAGGCAGGACAGTCCGAGAACCAGCAGGACCACGCTGACCACGGTCAGGGGTCGGGGACGGCGGGTCCGTGGACGGTCGAGGACGCCGACGATCTGCCTCTGCTCGCCGGGGGGCTCGTCGGTGGGGGGACGACTCACCTGATCATTATGCTGCTTGCTGGGTGTCGTCTTCGGAGTTCGCCCCGCGCCCGGTCCCGCGGGCTCAGGCGAAGGGGTCCGGCGTCATCGTGTACTTGGTGGAGAGGTACTCGTGGATGCCCTCGAAACCGCCCTCGCGGCCGATGCCGGACTGCTTGACCCCGCCGAACGGCGCGCCGGCGTTGGACACCACGCCGACGTTGAGCCCCATCATCCCGGTCTGCAGCGTCTCGACCAGCCGCTGCCCGCGGGCCAGGTTCTGGGTGTAGACGTAGCCGACCAGGCCGAACTCGGTGTCGTTGGCCAGGGCCACCGCCTCGTCCTCGTCGGAGAAGGTGACGATGCTGAGGACGGGTCCGAAGATCTCCTGACGGAGGATCTCGCTCCCGGCCCGGACCCCGGTCACCACCGTCGGGGCGTAGAACGTGCCGGGTCCCTCGATCCGGTGACCACCGGTGCGGACCTGCGCACCCCGCTCGACGGCGTCGCGTACGAGGTGGTCGGCCTTCTCGACCGCTGCCGCGTTGATCAGCGGGCCGATCTGGACGTTGTCCTCGGTCCCCCGGCCGACCCGGAACGCGTCGACCTTCGCGGTGACCCGGGCCGCGAACTCCTCGGCCACCGACTCGTGCACGATGAACCGGTTGGCCGCGGTGCAGGCCTGGCCGACGTTACGGAACTTGGCCAGCATGGCGCCGGTAACCGCTTGGTCGAGGTCGGCGTCCTCGAAGACCAGGAAGGGCGCGTTGCCGCCCAGCTCCATCGAGGTCCGCAGCACCCCGCCGGCGGCCTGGGCGAGCAGCTTGCGGCCGACCTCGGTCGAGCCGGTGAAGCTGAGCTTGCGCAGCCGGGGGTCGGAGATCATCGGCTCAGACACCTCCCCGGCGGTGGAGGTGGTGACCACGTTGACCACCCCGGCCGGCAGTCCGGCCTCGGCCAGCAGGTCGACGAAGAACATTGTCGTGAGGGGCGTCAGCTCGGCCGGCTTGACCACCACCGTGCAGCCGGCGGCCAGGGCGGGCGCGATCTTGCGGGTGGCCATGGCCAGCGGGAAGTTCCACGGCGTGATCAGGTAGCAGACGCCGACCGGGTGCTGGGAGACGATCGTGCGCCCTGTGCCCTCGGGGTTGATGCCGTAGCGACCGGTGACCCGGACCGCCTCCTCGGAGAACCAGCGCAGGAACTCCCCGCCGTAGGTGACCTCGCCGCGGGACTCCGCCAGCGGCTTGCCCATCTCCAGGGTCATCAGCAGGGCCACGTCCTCGGCCCGCTCCTGCAGCAGGTCGAACGTGCGCCGGAGGAGGACCGAGCGCTCGCGGGGCGCCGTCCGGGCCCAGTCGGGTCCGGCCGCCGCCGCCGCGTCCAGGGCCGCCCGGCCGTCGACCACCCCGCCGTCTGCGATCGTCGCGAGCACCTCCCCGGTCGCCGGGTCGAGCACGTCGAGGGTCTTCCCCGAGGCGGCGGGCCGCCAGGACCCGTCGATGAACAGCCCGTCGGGTACGGACCTCAGCAGCTCTGCTTCTCGGGCGTCGACCATGCGCCGGAGCCTACGCGGCGCCCCGGACGGCCCTCGGAGCGGCGGTTAGGGTGTGGCCCATGGCCTCACCGTGGAAAGCCGACCGGGTCCGGTCCGCGACGACCACCATCTTCGCCGAGATGTCCGCACTGGCCCTGGCCACCAAGTCGGTCAACCTCGGCCAGGGCTTCCCCGACAGCGACGGGCCGGCCTTCATGCTGGAGGAGGCCCGCGCCGCGATCAGCGCCGGGATCAACCAGTACCCGCCCGGTCGGGGCATCGCCCCGCTGCGCCAGGCGATCGCCCGGCACTCCCGCCGGCACTACGGCCTGGACTACGACCCGGACACCGAGGTGCTCGTCACCACCGGGGCCACCGAGGCGTTGGCCGCGACCATCCTGGCCTTCGTGAACCCCGGCGACGAGGTGGTCGCCCTGGAGCCCTTCTACGACTCCTACGCCGCGGCCATCGACCTCGCCGGCGGGGTCCGGGTCGGGGTGAGCCTGTTCGGCCCCGACTTCCGGCTGGACCACACCGAGCTGGCCGCCGCCTTCACCCCCCGGACCAAGCTGCTCCTCCTCAATTCCCCGCACAACCCGACCGGGGTCGTGCTCAGCGCCGACGACCTGGCCGAGATTGCCCGGCTGGCCCGGCTGCACGACGTGCTCGTGGTCTGCGACGAGGTGTACGAGCACCTGACCTTCGACGACGCGGTGCACATCCCGCTCGCCACCCTGCCGGGAATGCGGGAGCGGACCGTACGCATCTCGTCCTCGGGCAAGACCTACTCGGCCACGGGCTGGAAGATCGGCTGGGCCCTGAGCACCCCCGAGCTCGTCACCGAGATCACCGCGGTCAAGCAGTTCCTCACCTTCGTGTCCGGCGCCCCGTTCCAGCCGGCCATCGCCCGCGCCCTGGACGAGGGTGACGACTGGGTGGAGAAGGCCCGGCTGGGCCTGCAGGACAAGCGGGACCGGCTGGCGGCCGGGCTCGCCAGCGTGGGGCTCGACCCCGTCGTGCCCCGCGGGACCTACTTCATGACGACCGACGTCACCGTGCTCGGCTACCCCGACGGGGTCGCGTTCTGCCGCGACCTCCCGAACCGCTGCGGGGTGGTGGCCATCCCGCACCAGGTCTTCTACGACCGCACCGGGGCGGGAGCTCCGTACGTGCGGTGGGCCTTCTGTAAGGGTGACGACGTGCTCGACGAGGCCGTGCGCCGCCTGGGGGCCCTCACCAGCCGCTGAGCGACGGCGGGCGGGTCTCACCAGGCGCGCGGGGGAAGTCCCTGGGCGTACCAGCGGGTGGCGGACCGCGTCCACACGACGGCGGCACAGAACGCGATGTAGGCCGTCACGATCACCCACCAGGACCACGATCCGTTCAGCCACACGGCCGCCCAGCCCACGGAGGCCGCGGCCAGCGCGGTGTGGACGAGGCGGGTCCAGCGCTGGGGCCGCAGCAGCAGCAGGCCGGCCACCACGGCCAGGCTCGGGAACAGGTAGAGCGGGACCGCCAGCCCGTCGAGCATCCGGGCCGAGAACCGGTTGAGCAGATGGAACAGCACCCCCTCGGTGCCGTTGCTCTCCAGCGACCCCGCCCCGAACGCGGCGGTGACCCACAGCAGGCTGAGGACCACCACCCACTGCAGGGACGCGGTGACGGTGAGGGTGGCGGCGAGACCGACGACCCCGGGACGCTGGAGGGCCGGGGAGGCCTGCCCGGCCTGCGGGGGTGGCAGCCGCTGGAGGTCGGCCTCGCTCGGCCCGGACCGCGCCGGGGTGACCGCCGTCGGCGGCGGCGCGTTGACCGCGATCGGCTGCGCCCCGTTGACCGCGGCCGGCTGCGCCCCGCTGACCGCGGCCGGCTGCGCCCCGCTGACCGCGGCCGGCTGCGCCCCGCTGACCGCGGCCGGCTGCGCCCCGCTGACCGCGGCCGGCTGCGCCCCG
>JBBQAB010000588.1:0-2746 GCA_038198385.1 Propionibacteriales bacterium | reverse complement strand
CTCCATCCGGACCCAACCGGTGCCGTGGTTGATCATCTGCTCCAGGCGACCCCGACGCAGACCCATCAGCTGGGTGACCACGCCGACGAAGTCCTCGGGGGCGTCGATGGTCAGCCGCTCGACAGGCTCGTGCACCTTGCCGTCGACCTCGCGGGTGACGACCTGGGGCTTGCCCACCGTGAGCTCGAAGCCCTCACGCCGCATCATCTCGACGAGGATGGCCAGCTGCAGCTCGCCCCGGCCCTGGACCTCCCAGGTGTCGGGCCGCTCGGTGGTGAAGACGCGGATGGAGACGTTGCCGATCAGCTCGGCGTCCAGCCGGTTCTTTACCAGACGGGCGGTCAGCAGCCGACCCGACTTGCCGGCCAGCGGGGAGGTGTTGATGCCGATGGTCATGGAGATCGACGGCTGGTCCACCGTGATCAGCGGCAGCGGCTTGGGGTTCTCGGGGTCCGACAGGGTCTCACCGATGGTGATGTCGGGAATGCCGGCGATGGCCACGATGTCTCCGGGGCGGGCGATGTCGGCCGGGACCCGGTCGAGGGCCTCGGTGATGAGCATCTCGGAGAGCTTGATGTTCTGGACGGTGCCGTCCTGCTTGCACCAGGCCACGACCTGGTTGCGGCGCATCTCGCCCGCGAACACCCGGCACAGCGCGAGCCGACCAAGGTAGGGCGAGGCGTCGAGGTTGGTGACGTGGGCCTGCAGCACCGCGCCCTCCTCGTACTCCGGCGCGGGGACCGCGTCGAGGATCGTGGCGAACAGCGGGCCGAGGTTCTCCGAGTCAGGCATCTCGCCGTTCTCGGGGGCGGACAGCGAGGCGCGGCCGGCCTTGGCCGAGGCGTACACCACGGGGAAGTTGAGGACGTCGGTCTCGCCGTCCTCGAGCAGGTCGAGGAACAGCTCGTAGGTCTCCTCGACGACCTCGGTGATCCGGGCGTCGGGGCGGTCCACCTTGTTGACGACCACGATGATCGGCAGGTTCTTGGCCAGCGCCTTGCGCAGCACGAACCGGGTCTGGGGGAGCGGGCCCTCGGAGGCGTCCACGAGCAGGACCACGCCGTCAACCATCTCCAGGCCGCGCTCAACCTCACCGCCGAAGTCGGCGTGGCCGGGGGTGTCGATGATGTTGATGATCACGTCGGAGCCATCCGGGGCGTGGTGCAGCACCGCGGTGTTCTTGGCGAGGATCGTGATGCCCTTCTCGCGCTCCAGGTCCATCGAGTCCATGACCCGGTTGTTCACGTCCTGGTTCGCGCGGAAAGCGCCGGACTGCCAGAGCATGGCGTCGACGAGAGTGGTCTTGCCATGGTCGACGTGGGCGACGATCGCGACGTTACGCAGATCTGAACGGGTGGGCATGCGAAGTTACTTCCTGTCAACGGATGAGGTCGTTGCGCTCGCGATGGCGACAGGCAACCTTCGAAGTCTACCGACCCGGACCCCTCGCACCCGAATCGTCCGCCTCGATCCGGCCCCGGGCCGCCCCCTCGCAGGGTGGGTGACGACGTCGGTAGGCCCGGTCCGGAACTACCAGCCGGCCCCGAAACAGACGAACGGCAGGGGCTCGTCGGCCGCCTCCAGGGTCGCGGCCAGGGCGTACGCCGGACCCGCGCCGGCCGCCAGTCGACGGTGGTAGTCGGTCATCAGGGCGGCGGCGGCCTGGTCGGAGATCTTGGTCACCCCCGATACGACCGTCGAGGTGCCTGCGTGCAGGAAGGCCCGGGTGAGACCCAGCGACTCCTCGCCCGGCCGTACGGTGCCCTGGCCGAGGTCGCAGGCCGACAGCACCACCTGGGCGGGCGGGCTGAGCAGCCGGTCCAGGTCGTAGCCGACCAGGGACCCGTCCGCGACCCGGATCGAGGAGAACAGCGGGCTGTCGTGCTGGTGCTGGCCGTGGGCAGCGATGTGCACGAGCCGGGCGCCGTCCATGCTGCGCAGGACGTTCTCACCGGAGGCCTCCGCACCGACCAGGACCTGCGCCCCGCTCCAGGTTGCGGCCACCGCGGCCACCTCGGCCTCGGCCCGGCTCAGGCCCGGCCCGGCCACGCCGACCACGCCACGGGCCGACCGAGCCAGCCGGGCCCGCGCCGCCAGCCAGGTGCGGGCTGAGGGAGCCACCGTGACCGGTCGCCCGCGCAGGCTCGGCAGCTGGCCCCAGGGCAGCGCGGACAGCCTTGCGGTGGGGAGCATCACCAGCGGCCGGTCACCCAGGGCGAGCGGAACGAGCAGGACCCGGTCGAGGGCCTGCAGGCCGGAGCGCAACGACCGCGCGGCGCTGGCCCTGAGGGCGTCCGGCACGGTGTCCAGGGCCAGCACGTTCAGGTCGGCCAGCACCCGTCGGGACTGCTCCTGGGCGACCCCCACCTCGCCCAGGACGCGGACCCAGCAGCGCTCACCCTCCCAGACCACGGCGTACAGGTCGGTGCGGACCAGGAAGACCGCCACCAGGGTGGCGTCGCCCAGGGCCGCACGGAGGTCGGCCGGTCGGGTCGGGGCCGCAACCCGCCGCGATCCCTGCAGGGTCCACGACCGGGAGCGGATCTCGCGCTGCAGCCGTCGCCGTCGGGCCCGCAGCTCGGTGTCGGGCCCGGCGGCGTCGCGGATCTGGGTGTCGGTCCAGCGCAGCTGGGTGAGCAGGTCGGCGCTGACAGGGTCGGGTGGCGGCTGCACCTCCGGGACCCGGGCGATGACGTTGCGACCGCGTTCCAGCCAGTCCAGCACGGCGTGCGGGCGGCCGTGGCGG
>JBBQAB010000587.1:0-2804 GCA_038198385.1 Propionibacteriales bacterium | reverse complement strand
GGCGACTACGACGTCGAGGTGACCCCGCAGTCCGCGGGCTGGGGGCACACCAGCCTGCGGGTGCTGACCCTGGACCGGGCCGGCACCCACGAGCTGGAGACCGGTGGGGAGGAGATGGTCCTGCTGCCGCTCTCCGGAGCCGGCAGCGTCGAGGTCGACGGGGCCCATCTGGAGCTCGACGGTCGCCGAGACGTGTTCGCGGGGCCGACCGACTTCGCCTACCTCCCCGTCGGCCAGGTCGCGCGGATCCACTCCCACGCCGGGGGCCGGTTCGCGCTCTGCGGCGCCCGCACCAGCGCCGTCCTGCCGCTGCGCTACGGCCCGGCCGGGCAGGTCCCGGTCGAGCTCCGCGGCGCCGGCCAGTCAAGCCGGCAGGTGCGCAGCTTCGGCATCCCCGGGGCCCTCAGGGCGGGTGCGGTCATCGCCTGCGAGGTCCTCACCCCCGGCGGCAACTGGTCGTCCTACCCGGCCCACAAGCACGACGAGACCAGCGACACCGAGAGTGAGCTGGAGGAGATCTACTACTTCGAGATCGCCGCCGGCCCGCACGGTGAGCCCGGCCTGGGCTTCATGCGGACCTCGTCCTCGCCCGGGCACGCGATCGACCTCCTCGAGGAGGTGCACGACCGCGACACCGTCCTGGTCCCGTACGGCTGGCACGGTCCCTGCGTCGCCGCCCCGGGCTACGACATGTACTACCTCAACGTGATGGCCGGACCGGGGGCCGAGCGCGCCTGGAAGATCTCCGACCACCCCGACCAGACGTGGGTGCGCGGCACCTGGACCGACCAGGACGTCGACCCGCGCCTCACCGGCACCGAGAAAGGCTGAGACCGATGGCCCAGACCGTTCACCTCACCGTGGCCCAGGCCATGGTCAGGTTCCTCAGCGTGCAGTACTCCTCCTCCGACGGGGTGGAGCAGAAGCTGTTCGCCGGCTGCCTCGGCATCTTCGGTCACGGCAACGTGGCCGGCTTCGGCCAGGCCCTGCTCCAGGCCGAGCTCGAGTCCCCGGACGCCCTGCCCTACATCCTGGGCCGCAACGAGCAGGCCATGGTGCACACCGCCGTGGCGTACGCGCGGATGAAGAACCGGCTCCAGACCTACGTCGTCTCCACCAGCGTCGGCCCCGGGGCCACCAACATGCTCACGGGGGCGGCGCTGGCCACGATCAACCGGCTGCCGGTGCTGCTGGTCCCCGCGGACACCTTCGCGGACCGGTCGGCCTCCCCGCTGCTGCAGGAGCTGGAGCTGCCCGGCTCCGGGGACGTCTCGGTCAACGACTGCTTCCGGCCCGTGTCGAGGTACTTCGACCGCATGTGGCGGCCGGAGCAGCTGCCCTCAGCGCTGCTGGCGGCCATGCGGGTGCTGACCGACCCGGCCGAGACCGGGGCCGTGACCCTCTGCCTGCCCCAGGACGTCCAGGCCCAGGCCGCCGACTGGCCGGTGAGCCTGTTCGAGCGCCGGGTCTGGCGGGTCGCCCGCCCACGCCCCGAGACCGCTGTGCTCGAGGCGGCGGCCGCCCTGATCCGGGGCGCGAGGAAACCGCTCGTGGTGGCCGGCGGCGGCGTCACCTACTCCGGCGCCCAGGAAGCACTGGCCGCTTTCTGTGCCGCCACCGGCATTCCGGTGGGCCAGACCCAGGCCGGCAAGGGCACCCTGGTCTACGACCACCCGCAGTGCCTGGGGGCCGTCGGCTCGACCGGCTCCACCGCGGCCAACGCCATCGCCGCCGAGGCCGACCTGGTGATCGGGATCGGGACCCGCTACAGCGACTTCACCACCGCGAGCCGGACCGCGTTCGCCCACCCCGACGTCCGGTTCGTCAACATCAACGTGGCCGCGCTCGACGCGGTCAAGCAGTCCGGCCTGAGCGTGGTGGCCGACGCGCGGGAGGCGCTGGAGGCGCTGACCGCGCTGCTGGTCGACCACCGGGTGGACGCGGCGTACGAGGCGCGCGTCACCGCGCTGAACGCGGCCTGGGACGCGCGGGTGCAGACGGCCTACCGACCCGCGACCGCGAACGCCGGCGCCGGCGGCCTGCTGACCCAGAGCGAGGTCATCGGGATGGTCAACGAGCTGTCCGACCCGCGCGACGTCGTGGTCTGCGCGGCCGGCTCGATGCCCGGCGACCTGCACAAGCTGTGGCGAACCCGCGACCCCAAGGGCTACCACGTGGAGTACGGCTACTCCTGCATGGGCTACGAGGTCGCCGGGGGTCTCGGCGTCCGGCTCGCCTGCCCCGACCGGGACGTCTTCGTGATGGTCGGCGACGGCTCCTACCTGATGATGGCCACCGAGCTGGTCACCGCCGTCCAGGAGGGGATCAAGATCATCACCGTGCTGGTCCAGAACCACGGGTACGCCTCGATCGGGTCGTTGTCGGAGTCGCTCGGCTCGCAGCGGTTCGGGACCCGCTACCGCTACCGCAGCGCCGACAGCGGTCGGCTGGACGGCGGGGTCCTGCCCGTCGACCTGGCCGCCAACGCCGCCAGTCTGGGCGTCGACGTGGTCCGGGTGGGCAGCGCCGCCGAGTTCGCGGACGCGGTCCGGGCGGCCAAGGCCGCCGAGCTCTCGACCGTGATCTACGTCGAGACCGACCCCCTGGTCAGCGCACCCAGCAGCGAGGCCTGGTGGGACGTGCCCGTCAGCGCCACCTCCACGTTGGAGTCCACCCAGCAGGCCCGGGCGGTCTACGAGGAGCACAAGGCCACCCAGCAGCTCTTCCTCACCCCGACCATCTGACCCACTCACCGCCCGCACCCGTTCCGCCCGCACCCGTTCCGCCCTCACCCGTTCCGCCCG
>JBBQAB010000586.1:0-7109 GCA_038198385.1 Propionibacteriales bacterium | reverse complement strand
GCCGTCCTCGTAGCTCAGCACCTCGGGGCGCGCGTCAGTCTGCAGGGGGGCGAACGCCTTGAACGCGGCCTCCAGGCCGGCCGAGCTGGTGAACAGCGACCGGTTGCCGGTGAACACGTCGTGGATCAGGGACGTGTAGGGCGCCATCGACCCGTCGGCGACGTTCTGCAGGCTCAGCTTGGTGCAGCTCGCGGCCGGGATGGGGTCCGGACCCGGCTTCTTCACCGTCATCTGGATCTCAATCGCGCCGTTGCCTTTGAGGTCGAAGATGAGCACGTTGCGCAGGTTGCCCGTCGAGTGCAGCGGGCCCTCGGCCGGCTTGAAGACCAGGCTGACCCGCTGGACCCCGACGGCCATCTTCTTGCCCGTCCGCAGCAGGAACGGCACGCCCTGCCAGCGGTCGGTGTCGATCCACAGGCGGGCCGCGGCGTAGGTGTCGGTGGTCGAGTCGTCCGGGATGCCCTCGGTGGACCGATAGCTGGCGAACTGGCCGAGCACGACCTCGGCCGGGTCGAGCGGACGGAAGGCGGCGATCACGGTCTCACGGGCCGTCTGCAGGTCCTCGGGGCTCATGCTCAGCGGCGGCTCCATGGCCACCTCGGCCGCCACCTGGAACAGGTGGGTGGCCAGCATGTCCAGCGAGGCGCCGGTGGCGTCGTAGAAGCTGGCCCGGTCGTCGATGTCGAGGGTCTCGGGCGAGTCGATCTGGACCTGCTCGATGTGTTCCTTGTTCCACGCGTCGCCGAACAGCCGGTTGGCGAACCGGACCATGTAGAGGTTCTGCGTCGCCTCCTTGCCGAGGAAATGGTCGATCCGGTAGATCTGCTCCTCCTCGAACACGCTGTGCACCAGGTCGTCCAGCGCGTGGAAGCCGGCCAGGGAGTCGCCGTACGGCTTCTCGTAGATCGCGCGGACCCCCTCACCGTTCAGCTGGTGGGCCTTGATGGCCTTGGTCGTCTCCTCGAAGGCGACCGGCGGGATGGCGAGGTAGTGGATGATCGTGGGGCTCGCGCCCAGCTCCTTCTCGGCGTGCTCGATGACGTCGAGCAGGCTGCCGGGGCTGCTCTCCTTGAAGCCGCCGCCGGCGAAGAGGACGTTCTCGGCGAAGCCCTTCCACTCCTGTGGGTCAGGCTTGGTGGCGAACTCGACCAGGCAGTCGTGGATGTGGGCCTGGAAGTCCTCGTGCGCGACGTCGCCGCGGCCGTTGCCGACCAGCTTGAAGCGCTGGGGCAGCAGCCCGCGCAGGTAGAGCTCGTAGAAGGCGGGCAGCACCATCCGCTTGGCCAGGTCGCCCGTACCTCCATAGAGGACGATCACGGTGGGCTGCTCTTCGGGTGGCGTCTGGGTGTTGTTGTCCGGCACTCGAAAAGTATCCCTGCCCGCCGTACCCCGTGCCGGGTGGGGTCACAGAATGGGCCCTGTTCGTCAGCGCAAACCTAACGGGGGTATACGGATGGCCGACACACACGACGCGTACGGTCTGGACCGGTTCGTCGAGGCCCAGGAGGCTCACCACACCTACGCCCGCGCCGAGGCTGAGCTCCGGGACGGGCACAAGACCGGCCACTGGATGTGGTTCGTCTTCCCCCAGGTGGCCGGCCTCGGACTGAGTGCCATGTCGCAGCGCTACGCCATCGGGACCCTGGCCGAGGCGCGCGCCTACCGCCGGCATCCGCTGCTCGGTCCCCGGCTGCTGACCTGCGCGGACATCATGGCCGGCTGGGAGGGTCGCAGCGCGGAAGAGATCCTGGGCGGGATCGACGCCCTCAAGCTGCGGTCCTGCGCCACCCTGTTCGCTCAGGCGGACCCGAGCGACGTGGTCTTCACCCGCGTGCTGGACGTCTTCTTCGACGGCGTCGGTGACCCGCGGACGGTGGACCTGGTCTGAGGGTCCATCCGGGAACGGTCCCGGTTCCGGCCGACAACCACGAGAGGACGTTCGATGAGCACACCTTCCCTCCGCCTGCGCGGCGTGGTCCTGGACTGTCCGGACGCCCCTGCGCTGGCCGGTTTCTACGAGCGGCTGCTGGGCTGGTCCCGAGAGGAGGACGGGCCGACCTGGGTGCAGCTCCGCGCGCCCGACGGCGGGGTCGGTCTGTCCTTCAAGGCCGAACCGGCGTACGTGGCCCCGACCTGGCCCGCCGGGCCGGATGACCTGCCGATGATGGTGCATCTGGATATGGAGGTCGACGACCTGCCGGCGGCGGTTGCCCACGCCAAGGCACTCGGGGCCACGGTCGCCCGCTACCAGCCCCAGGACGACGTACGGGTCTGTCTGGACCCGGTAGGGCACCCGTTCTGCCTGTTCCTTCCCAGCCCGAGGTCAAGCCGGGAAGGTTGAGCCACTCCACCTCCGCTTGTCCGGTGCGAGACCGGGATCAGACGACAGGACGCCGGGTCCGATGAACCCGGCCGCCGGGGTGCCCTTCGGCGGGGCTGTCTCAGCGGGGAGCGGTGGAGCGGGGCGTGAGGCTGCGGACGTGCCCGTCGGTGTCGAGGTAGCGGACGGTGATCCCGCCGGGGTCCTGACCGAGGTCGGGAAGCCGTACGGACTCGGGAACGTGGGCGCCAGCCGACCCGGACCGGGTGGGTGCTGCGGACCGAGCTGAGCTCGCCGGGCCGGACGCGGAACTGGTCGGGGACGTCGTCGGTCCGGTACCGGCGTCGGGCGCATGCGCACAGCCACTGGCGGCCACGAGCGCCAGCGCGGCGACAAGGCGAACGGGAGACACGGCGAGCAGGGTACCGGGAGAGCGTGGGAGCCGCGGCCTGACCCGGACAGGTGGGTGAGGCCGGCTGAGCAGAGTCGGAGTGAGGATGCGAGCCCGGCGCGGGTGGTGGGGGGTCGCCACCGCCCGGGGCGGCTGGACCGGCACGATCCGGGCTGGGAGCCTGGGGGCATGAACGAGCGCAAACCGGTCGCGTCCTGGCTCACCGACATGGACGGGGTCCTGGTTCACGAGGAGCGGGCTCTGCCCGGCGGCCCCGAGTTCATCGCCGCCCTGCAGGAACACCAACGGCCGTTCCTGGTCCTGACCAACAACTCCATCTACACCGCGCGGGACCTGCGGGCCCGGCTGCTCAACAGCGGTATCGACGTCCCCGAGGAGTCGATCTGGACCTCTGCGCTGGCCACGGCCACGTTCCTGGCCGACCAGGGGGCCGGGGGATCGGCGTACGTGATCGGGGAGGCGGGGCTGACCTCGGCGCTGCACGACGTGGGCTTCGTGCTCACCGAGCGGGACCCGGACTACGTGGTCCTGGGCGAGACCCGGACCTACTCCTTCGAGGCCATCACCCGGGCTATCCGGCTGATCGAGCGCGGCGCCCGCTTCATCGCCACCAACCCCGACGTCACCGGCCCCTCAGCCGAGGGCTCGATGCCCGCCACGGGGTCGGTCGCCGCGCTCATCACCAAGGCGACCGGGGTCCACCCCTACTTCGTGGGCAAGCCCAACCCGCTGATGATGCGCTCGGCCCTGAACCGGATCGAGGCGCACTCCGAGACGACGGTCATGGTGGGGGACCGGATGGACACCGATGTCATCTCCGGTCTGGAGGCCGGTCTGCGAACGATCCTGGTCCTGACCGGTTCGACCCGGCCCGGCGACATCGCCCGGTTCCCGTACCGCCCGACCTGGGTGGTCGACTCGATCGCCGACGTGGTCGACCTCGTCGATGAGCTCGCGCCCTCGCAGTACGAGGAGCTCAGCGCCGACTGACCCCGCGCCGACTGACCCCGCGCCGACTGACCCCGCGCCGAGTGCTGGCCTGGGGGAAGGACCTCAGCTCCTGCCCACCAGGGAGTCCACCGTGACCAGGCCCGCGCGCAGGTCGACCGGTCGTGGCACCGGGGTCGGCCACTCCTGCGGGAGCCATCCGGTGGGGGGGTCCCGGGGGGACCAGGTGCCCACGGTGGCCGGCCCGGGACCGGCCAGCCGCAGACCGGCGTCGGGGGCCGCCGAGGTGTGGATCCGGGTGAAGGTCGGCGTCCCCGGGAAGGAGACGTCGACCAGGGCCGTGCCGCGGGGCAGTGCGGCGAAGACGGTCACGACCTGGACCTGGCGCTGGGCCAGCCGGAGGGCCGTCGGCCAGCCGCGCAGGTCGGTGCACAGGCACTGCCACCCCGTACGCCCCGGGCGGGTGTCGGTGACCCGCAGGGCGCGCAGCGGTGGGCCCGCGGTCCCCGCGACCCGCAGCTGCGGGCCGGCGGCCGCGGCGGGGTTGCGGTCCTGGACCGGGGGCTCGGGGTCGGCCACGGGGGCCTGCGGGTCATCCTCCAGACCCGGGCCGTCGTCGATGGAGCGGATCGTCCACTGCACCGTGGTCAGGGTGGGACTGGTGCTCACCGCGTCCAGGGAGATGAGGAACTGCTGCTGGCCGGCGGCAGGGTTGAGCAGCTGGGTCACCCCCAAGGGGTCGCTGTCCTCCGGGGGCGCGGTCAGGCGTACGGGGGTGGTGACGAGCGGGACGGTACCGACCGGGGTGACGGTGACGTCGTTGAACACCGGCACGGTCGCGATGTCCACGTCCACGGTGCTCAGGGCGTCCGGGAGCGTCGGGAAGGCCATCTGATGGAGCACAGTGGCCCCGATCCGCAGCCCGTCACCGGCCCGGTCGAGAGCGGTGCACAGGCACGCCGCCGACCGACCGGGGACGCGGAGCGGGCGGTAGAGCCGCCCGCGGGGGACGTCCAACAGCCCGAAGGCCCCCGTCGGACCAGAAGGCCCGCCCAGGCCCAGGTCCACCGGCCGCGGCACCTGGGCCCCCGCGCTCAGACCGGGGGCCGAGACCGGGGTGAGGGACCAGTCCAGGACGGTGCCGCCCGACACCCGGCGTACGGCGTGCACGGCGATCCGGAAGGTGACGCCCTGCCCGTCGCCCGAGGTCCACAGGGCCTCGCCCGCGACGGGCAGGTCGGCGTCGGCCTGGCCGGGCTGGTTCGGCGTGGGTCCCGCCACACTCGGCAGCGCCCGGGTCGTGGGTGCGGGTGGGGTGGTCGGGCGGCCGAACAGGCCGGGCTCGGTCGAGGCGTACGTGCAGCCGCCGAGCAGGACCGCGAGGGCCGGGGTCAGCGTGCGTCGCCAGGACCCTGTGACCCCGCGGACCGCGCCCCGTCCCATCTGGGCATGCTACGTCGCGGGTGGGCCCTCCGACGCCCGGCGACCGGGTAGGCCCCCGGCGACCGGGTGGGCCTGTCGGCTCCCGCCAACCGGGTGGCTCAGTGACCGGGTGGCTCAGGCGAGGTCACCGGCAGTGCGACGCGGCATGGCCACGATGGCCAGCCCCATCACCACCGCGACCACGGCCGCGGCGACGAACACCTTGTGCAGCGCGGGGTCCAGCAGGGTCGCCGGGATGCCCGACGCGGTCCCGGAGAGGTGGCCGCCGTTGTCGCGGCTGAGCGAGGAGTTGGCGATGGCGCCGAAGACCGCGATGCCGACGGCACTGCCCATCGAACGCGCGAACAGGTTGGTCCCGGTGACCACCCCGCGCTCGCCCCATCCGACGGCGGACTGGGCGGCGATCAGGGTGGGGCTGGCGACCAGACCCATGCCGAGACCGACCACGAAACAGGTGCCCGCCACCT
This sequence comes from Propionibacteriales bacterium, assembly GCA_038198385.1. GTDB lineage: Bacteria > Actinomycetota > Actinomycetes > Propionibacteriales > Propionibacteriaceae > Microlunatus. The sequence continues at coordinate 1,519 of JBBQAB010000586.1, read as the reverse complement.
GCCAGACCGAACTCTGAGCCGACAGCAGGATCATCAGCGTCGCGCCCACCAAGATGATGCCCGCGCCGATGAGCGCAGTGCTGCGGAAGCCGATCCGCAGGTAGATCCGGCCGGCCAGGGACGCGGCCAGCGGCCAGCCCAGGGTCAGGGCCGCCAGAGCGAAGCCGGCGACCAGCGCACTGGTCCCGAGCACCCCCTGGACGTAGAGCGGGATGTAGGAGGTCAGGCCGATCAGCATCACCCCGACGGTGAGTGAGGCCAGGCTGGTGGTGGCGAGCAGTCGCTGGCGGAACACCCACCCGGGCAGGATCGGCTCCGCCGCGCGCCGTTCGACCACGGTGAACCCCACGAGGGCGAGAACCCCGGTGGCCAGGATCGCCACGCTGGGAACCGAGGCCCAGGCCCAGACCACGCCGCCCTCCAGCAGGCCGAGGACGACCAGCGCGCTCCCGACCGTGAGCAGGGCCGCGCCCGCGTAGTCGATGCTGTGCGGAGACCGCTCGACCTTCTCGGTGAAGCGCCGCGCCAGCATCCAGCCGGCGAGCAGGCCGAGGGGGACGTTGACGAAGAAGATCCAGCGCCAGCTCAGGAAGTCCGAGAACACCCCGCCCAGCGTCGGTCCCACGACCGAGGAGACCGCCCACACGCTGGCCACGTAGCCCTGCACCTTGGCCCGCTCGGCCACCGAGTAGAGGTCCCCGACGATCGTCAGGGCCATCGGCTGGACCGCCCCGGCGCCGAGGCCCTGGACGGCCCGGAAGGCGATCAGCGCCGGCATGCTCCAGGCGAACCCGCACAGGATCGACCCCAGCACGAAGGCGCCGATCCCGACCAGCATCACGGGCTTGCGGCCGACCAGGTCGCTGAACTTGGCGAAGATCGGCACGGAGACCGCCTGGGCCAGCAGGTAGACGGAGAAGAGCCAGGGGAACTGGGCGAAGCCGCCCAGGTCGTTGACGATCGAGGGCACCGCGGTGGCGAGGATGGTGGCGTCGATGGCCACCAGGCCGACGCTCAACATCACCGACAGCAGGACGGGGCCGCGCTCGGACCGTAGTCCCACATCCGCCCGGGTGATGGGCTTCGCGTCGTCCGCGCTGGAGGTGGTGGTGGTGGGCTGGGCCATGCGTGTGCCAACTGCGTACGGGCCCCGTGCATTCCTGGGCTGTGGGAATTCCTGCCCGCCCACCCTCGGGGCTCCCCGCCCCCGTCCCGGGAACGGCCCTCCCCGGAGGCGCAGAAGTGTTTGCACTCACCTAGGGAGAGTGCTAAAAATGAATTAGCACTCGGACCTTGAGAGTGCCACCTCTTCCAACGGTGAGGTTGTCCGGGCCCCAGGTCCGTACGCCGTCCGTCGCGGGCATCGCTGGGGAGCCATACCTAACTAACCAACGAGCAGCCGGACACGGCTGCACGCGGGAGGACTCGCGGAGAACATGGCCAAACTTATTTCGTTCAACACGGAGGCACGCCGCGGCCTCGAGCGGGGCATGAACATCCTCGCCGACGCCGTGAAGGT